>DATEAO010000491.1:0-15710 GCA_035288345.1 Candidatus Methylomirabilota bacterium
AGGGGGCTATCGCCACGCCCGCGCTCTCACGCGGACCAAAGTTGAGTTTGCGCCACTCGCGCGCGCTCACGTTTTGCCACCCCAGCTCGTGCTGTCAGCGTTCTCCCCCTCTCCGCCCGGCGCGTTATCAGCGCCGTAGGACCAGAGGTCGTAGTCACCATGCTGTCCAGGGTTCTGGTAATGGTACGGGTTTCCCCACGGGTCTTTAGGGATCTCGCTCTTCTTCAGATATGGGCCGTCCCACCCTTGGGCCCCGGGGTTCCGCACTAGCGCTTCAAGCCCTTCTCCTGGATTTGGGTACCGTCCGACGTCGAGGCGGAACTGATCGAGCCCTGCCCCGAGCAGCTCGACCTGCGCCTGGGCAGCCGCGGTCTTGGATTTCCCGATCCGTCCTAAGAGACGGGGCCCCACGAGCGCGGCCAGCAGCCCGAGGATGATGATGACGACCAGCAGCTCGATGAGCGTGAACCCCCGCTCGTTCGACCTTCCCCTGGATCGCGGCCTGAGTGTGAGCATGCGGTCTCTCCTCCGGCCTCAGAAGGCGATTTCCTGAATGGAAAAGATGGCCATGAGCAGCGCCACCACGATGAGGCCGACAAGGATTCCCATGGTAAGGATGATCAAGGGCTCAAAGAGCCCGATGGCCCGCTTCACCTTGATCTTCACCTCGGTCTCGAACGTCTCAGCGGTTTTCAGGAGCATCTCCTCAAGCCGCCCGGTCTCTTCACCAACGCGCACCATGTGAACCGCCAGCGGCGGGAAGAGTCCGCTGCTCTCCGACATCGGGAATGAGAGCCCGGCGCCGCGTTGGACGCCGTCAGCGAGGCGGCCCACTGCCCGCGCGAGGAGTTGGTTAGTGATGATCTCTCTCACCACCGCCATCGCCGTGAGGACCGGAACTCCGCTTTTGAGGAGTGTGCCCAACGTCCGTGAAAAACGCGCGACCTCGATCTTGGTGATGATCTCTCCCAGGAGCGGCAGCTTCAGGGTGGTGCGGTCCCACGCCACGCGCCCTTCGTCGGTGCGGAGCCATACGCGGCCGCCCAGCGCGACAAGGACCGCGCCGAGCGCCAGCGCCCACCAGTAGGTGTTGAGGAACCCGCTGATCGCAAGGAGGATCTGGGTCGGGAGCGGAATGGCTTGCCCGAGATCGGAAAAGATCTGCGCGAACCTCGGGACCACATAGAGGAGAAGGAAGACGATGGCGCCGCCCCCTACTGAGGTGAGGAGGATCGGATAGATCAGGGCTGAGGTCACCGCGTCGCGAAACTCTTGGGCCGCCTCCTGGAACTCGGCGAGCCGCCTGAGCGTGAGCTCGAGCACGCCCCCCTTCTCTCCGGCCTTGACCATGTTGATGTAGAGGCGCGAGAAGGGGCGCGGGTGGTGCTTGGCCAGGGCCTCCGCGAGCGAGCTTCCGCTTCTCACGCTTCGCTGAAGGTCGTTGACCACCGTACGGAGCTTCGGAGAGGGCGCGAGCTCTTCGAGGATCCCGAGGGAGCGGTCCAGCGGAAGCCCGGCTTCGAAGAGCGTGGCGAGTTGCTGGGTGAATGCCAGGAGGTCGCGCTCCCTGATCCCGACGGAGAGCGACGGCCAGAACCGCCGCCCCTCACTTTGCGGTGCGACCTTGATGGGGAAGTATTCTTCCCGCTGAAGCCGCTCGATCACGGCCCGCTGATCCGGCGCTTCCATCACGCCGTCGATCGTCTTTCCGATCCGGTCAGCCGCTTTATAGACAAAAACTGCCATGTCTATTCTCTTCGGTACCCTCCGGATTCGCCATGCGCCATTCCTTTTCCCGTTGGCCTCACCGGGGAGAATTCAGGTGAGGCGGACTGCTCGTAAGGGTTTAGTCTTCTTGTTCGCCAAAAGGCTGCACGTTTCTATCAGACTTTGATCTTGACACCCGCTCGCGCCGTGGCGAGAAGCGAGCAGATCGAGGCCCGAGGGAGGAGGGACCCGGAGGCGTACGCAGTTCACTCGGAGGGGGGCAGGCCCCCCTTCCGAACCTCCCCCAAGCTTGCGCCGGCAAAGCCGGCGCTCGAACAAAGAGAACACTCGCAATGCCCGACCGAGAACGCGGTTGGGCGAGCCGCAGCCGAAGGCGAGGCGAGCAACTCGATGAGATCGAGGAGAGAGAGCGAGTCGATGCGACGCTTATCGCCACGGCGCTAGTCTTCTTGGGTGACTCGGAGGATTTCTTCGACCGTGGTGGTTCCCAGCTTCGCTTTGGTCCAACCATCTTCTCGGAGGGAGACCATGCCCAGCTCAGTTGCGCGGCGGCGAATCTCACCAGTCGGGGCCTTCCGGATGATCATGCTCCGGATCTCTTCACTGATGGGGAGGAGCTCGTAGATTCCTGTCCGCCCGCGGTACCCGGTTCCGCGGCATTGGTCGCAGCCGACCCCGCGGTACAGACGGGCGCCTTTCTGCAGCGCCTCGGCGATGCCGAGCGCGCGCAGGTCCTTGGCATCCACTTGCGTTTCGACTTTGCAGTTGGCGCAGATCCGGCGTATCAATCGTTGGGCCAGGACGCCTTCGAGCACCGACGCGACGAGGTAACCCTCCACCCCCATATCCTGCAGCCTGGTGATCGCGCCGGGCGCATCGTTGGTGTGAAGCGTGGAGAAGACCAGGTGGCCGGTCAGGGCCGCGTGGATCGCGATCTCCGCGGTTTCCAGGTCTCTGATCTCTCCGACCATGATCACGTCCGGGTCCTGGCGCACGATGTGCCGCAAGCCGTTGGCGAAGGAGAGCCCGATCTTCGACTTCACCGGGATCTGATTGACTCCCTTCAGTTGGTACTCGACCGGGTCCTCGATCGTGATGATCTTTTTCTCAGGCGAGTTGATCTTGTCGAGCGCGCCATAGAGCGTCGTCGTCTTCCCTGAGCCGGTGGGGCCGGTCACGAGGAGCATCCCGTGCGGGCGGGAAATCAGCCGTTCGAACCCGACCTGCGTCTCGGGAGCGAAGCCGAGGTTCTCAAGCGTGAGGAAGATGGTGGAGCGGTCGAGTAACCGCATGACGATCGATTCCCCGTGCACCGTGGGCACGGTCGAGACGCGGATGTCCAGGCGACGGCTGTGGATGGCGATCCGGATGCGGCCGTCCTGAGGCAGACGGCGCTCTGCGATGTTCATCTCGGCCATGATCTTGATTCGCGAGGTGACGGCAGACTGGAGTCGCCGCGGCGGAGACTCGACGTCGTAGAGAATCCCGTCGATCCGATAGCGGACGCGCAGGCTGTCCTCGAACGGCTCGACGTGGATATCCGAGGCGTCCGAGGCGACCGCATTCTCGATCAAGAGGTTCACGAGTCGCACCACGGGGGCCTCGAAGGCCATGTCACGGAGCTGGTTTACGTCCTCGTCACCCTCACCCGACGGCAACGCCTCGTCTCCAATCCGGTCGACGATCCGCTGAAGCGGGCTGGCCGATCCTGCTCCGTAGGTCCGCTCGATTGCTTCCAGAATCGGCTCCTCAGTGGCGACAACTTGCGTCACTATCAACCCCAGGGTGTGACGAAGATCGTCAGTCAGAAGGGGGTTCAGAGGGTCTGCCGTGGCGATCGTCAGCGCGCCAGCTTCCACGGCTAAGGGGCAAAAACGGTACTGACGCATGTACTTCGGGGAGACCCGTTGAAGCACCGGCAGCGTGGAAGGGAACTCCTCGCGGGAGAGGTAGGCCAGGCCTTGTTGTTGAGCCAGCGCGCGGAGCACGTCTTCTCGCTTCACGGCTCCGAGCGCCACGAGCGCCTCGCCGATTCGCTCGCCGGTTGTCTTCTGGCGCTCAAGCGCGCGCTCGAGATCTCGATCACTGATCAGGTGTCCGTCAAGCAAAATTTTCCCGAGCGGTGTGGCAAGAAGTGCCGTCCCTTTCATAAGTGCCCCGTATTATACCTCATTGCCCAGAAAAATTTTCTTGCAAGTCTCGGTCCAAAATTTGGCAGAAGGCTGACCGCGGCTTGACACCCTTGAAGACGCGGATTAAGCTTCCCCACGTGACCGGCCCGAGAACGTCGCAGTCCGCGAAACAAGTATGAGCGTGTTCGAGTGGAGCCTCCTCTTAGGCGCGGTGGCCGGTCTCGCGGATGTGGCGGGCGGGCTCGTCGTTACGATTCCAAAAGCGGGGAATCGGGCCTTTCTGAAATACTTCCTCGCCATCGGCGCGGGGTTCATGCTCGCGACCGCGTTCGTGCGGATGCTTCCCGAGAGCCTGGAGAAGCTCCCCCACGCCTTCTTCTTCGTGCTCCTCGGGTACTTCGTGGTGCATCTCTCCGAGCACACACTCGTGCCGCACTTTCACTTCGGGGAGGAAGAGCACCACGAGGCGCTGATCCATCCATCGGTTAGCTTTCTCGCGTTGGGCGGGCTCGCGATCCACACCTTCTTTGATGGGGTGACGATTGCCTCGGGGTTCATCATCGGCCCCGCGCTTGGGCTCCTTCTCTTTTTTGCCGTGTTGCTCCACAAGCTGCCCGAAGGGTTTACAATGGCGTCGGTGATGTTGGCCGCGGGACACAGTCGCACCACCGCGCTGGTCGCAGCAGGCGGGCTTGGAGCCGCGACGATTCTGGGGGTGCTCCTCACGTCATTCTTTTCCGAGCACGTCGGGTACGCGCTCGCGCTCTCAGCCGGGGTCACGATTTATGTGGCCGCTTCAGACCTCATCCCCGAGGTGAATCGGGAACGAGGACCAGGCGTGGCGTGGGCGGTTTTTGGTGGCGTGGTGCTGTACGGCGTCGCTGATTGGCTCTTCACCTCTATGGGCCTGCACTGATTGCAGCGCGGGCGCCCGGGCTCACGCCCGCCCGCGCTCTTTCACTGATCAGCAACGACATCTTGCTGGAGGAGAGGTGAGTATGGCACAGCAGCGGAGAGCACGGGGGAATGCGTCGCGGCGGATTCTGGTCCTCCACGGTCCGAACCTGAACCTGTTAGGCACGCGGGAGCCCGAGCAGTACGGCAGTCTCACGTTAGCGCAGGTGAACGCGGCAATCCAGCGCCACGCCAAGGCGCGAGGAGTGCGCGTGGTCTGCCAGCAATCAAACGACGAAGCCAAGCTGGTGGGCGCAATCCAGACCGCGGCTCGTCGTGGCTTCGGCGCGGTCGTGCTGAACCCGGGCGCGTTCACCCACTACAGCTATGCGCTTCGGGATGCCATCTCGGGCGTGAAGCTCCCGGTCGTGGAGGTCCACCTCTCGAACGTTCACGCCCGGGAGGAGTTTCGCCGCCACTCCGTCATTTCGCCCGTCGCTCGCGGCGTGATCTCCGGACTTGGCCTTCAGAGCTATCTCCTTGGGGTCGATGCGGTCCTGGCCGTTCTGAGCCCCCCGGCGTGAATTGATTCCTGACAGTCAGCGTCTAAAAGCTGACTGATGTCACCGGACAGCACGAGTGACGGACGACGACCGCCAGCTCGTCGAGCGAGCGCAGAAGGGCGATCTCCACGCCTTCGAGCAGCTCGTGGAAAAGTATCGGCAGAAGGTCTGGCGACTCGCGATTCGGCTGCTCCGGGACGAAGAGGAGGCGTTGGACCTGTCGCAGGAGGTCTTTGTTCGGGCGTACCAATCGCTCAGACACTTTCGGGGGCAGTCGGCGTTTTACACGTGGCTCTTTCGGATCACCGTGAACTTGGCCACGGACCGCCAGCGCCAGCGCGCGTCTCGTCAGCGCGCGTTCGGCAGTGAGGCGGTCCCTGAAGACGAGTGGACCCGTACCCTCCCCGACCCCTCGCGGAGGCCGGATGACGAGGCCGCCCGCGCCGAGGAGCGCGAGAGGATCCGGCGCGCGTTGGACGCCTTGCCTGCTCACCACCGAACGATTATCATGCTGAGCGATATCGAGGGGCTCACATACCGGGAGATTGCCGAGGTGCTACAATGTCCCATTGGGACAGTGATGTCGCGCCTGCATAACGCACGAAAGCAATTGAGGGGCCTGCTCTCCTCGCTGCTGGGGTTACTGCTCGTCTTTTGCGTGGGCTGGTCCACGCAAGCTCTGGCCCAAGCGCCCACCGTCAGTTTCGAAGCTCGCGTGCTCCACGCATCGAACCCTTCCCCGCCGGTGTCTCGCGCGCCTCACACGCCGGGTCAGACGCTCGTTCCTCCGTCTCGAGACCCCGATCCTCAGGTGCGCCCTCACGTCAATCGGCTCCGCCAAGTCTTTGGGTATCAGAGCTACGAGCAGCTCGATCTTCTGACGGGGAGAATTCCAGTAGGCTCGACCCGGCGCTTCGGGCTCCCCGGCGGGCGCGAGATGGAGGTGACGCCGAATGAGATTCGCGGGCAAAATGTGCGGATGGCCGTAAAAATCCTCAGTGGCGGCGCTCCGGTCGCGTCAATGGTGGTTGAGGTGCCGCCCGGTCGACCGGCCATGGTTGGCGGTCCGCCTTACAGCGGCGGCGTCCTGATCATCGTCATCAGCGCCCATCCGGAGTAAATCAGCTCTCAGCTCCGAACTGTCTCTATTTTCTCAAAAGCTGACCGCTGAAGGCTGATGGCTAGTAGTAGCGCTTGCCGGTGTACTCGCTCACGTGGTCCAGCATGATCTTTCCGGTCCGCTCGATGAGCTCGCCGAGATTCGTCTTGCCGCCAGGCCCTTGCTTGCCGTAGATCGAGCTGGTGTTGAAGATGAGGTACTTCGCTTTCCCCTCATCTTTCAAGGCGGCGAAGCGCTCAGCCTCGAACTTGTCATCCGGCGCGAGCAGGTACGGGTTATACCACGACTCTGCCTTGATCGTGCCGATCTCCTCCGGGTTGATCGTGGCCCCGGCCTGCACCATGAACTCACCCTTGCGGAGGACCTCCACCACCTCTTGCGTCGAGAGCTCCTTCATGTAGGGGCTTACGTCGTCCCGCCGGAGCAGGATCACCAGATTCACCGGGGTGCGGTAGCACATCGGCGAGATCTCAGCCGGGTTGATCATCACGCGTGAGTTCGGGACCTTGTTGTACATGCGCCGCGAGTTGATGATCGGGACGTTTTCCGCCGGGTTCCGCTCGAAGATCTCGAACTGCTGGCGCATGACCGGATCACTGTTGACCCGACTCAAATCATCTCCGTTCTCCGGATTGTCCTGGACCGAATTGGAGCGCACGTAGATCTGCCGCTCGGAGGGGTTGGCGACGTAGGTGTTCCCGTCTTTCTGGATGTACACCCAGTCATCCGAGTTGATCTTGCCGTAGCGCGCGAGCCAGTTCGTGTAGGTGGACTTCCCGGTGCCGGTTGGGGCGATGATTACGACGCCCGCCCCGTCGATCTCGACGCACGCGCCGTGGCACGAGTGGATCTTGAAGTCCGCGAGCCCGACCCCCGCCGCGCCGAGCGCCCAACTCTTGCACTGGCCGTAGTAGTCGGTGTTGAGGAAGACAACCTGGCGGTTTTCCGGGCAGAAGTACGCGGAGGCGGTCGGCTTCAACGCGGCGCGGTCGGCGAGGTTGGTGAGGGTTTTGCTCGGGTCAATCGCAGCGCGAATGGTGATGAAGGACTTTCCCAGCCGCGCCTCCACTGCCTTCGAATCGCCGAGATACCAGTTAAGGCCCCAGAAGTTCGCCAGGTGAGGAGAGTTGGTCCTCAGATGCACCGGCATCCCGCTGATCAGCGCGACCAAATCGTAGACCTTCCGGCTTTTAGCGAAGAAGTCTTCAGCCCGGTCGATGAGCGTGGTGATCTCTTTCAGAGAGGCCTGCTTGTTGTTCACGGGGGTCCGGGCCGTGACCACCGTATCCCACGTATATGTTTGCGGCGCGATGTCGCGTGAGGGATCTCTTGGATCATACAGGGTGGCGGGATTGGGGATCCGGGTAAACGGACCTTTGCCATCATTGAACACAACAGGGACCTTGTATTCGTCAGTCATCGGTTCTCCTCGCGTCACGCAAACATTGCGTTCAGTTTCGCCGAAACGTCATCAAAAACTCTAACGACTTCTTGAGGAGGTGTCAACTTTGAAAGGGGCAGCGCTCTTGCCACTCCGGGCTTGCTCTCGTATAGTCGGATCGGTTTGCTGAGCGATTCTTCGCATGATGAAGCTCGCTGACGCGGTCTGCTTTCTTACCATTGTGCCGGTGCCGGGGCGCCCGGGAGGGGCTCCTGGTCCGAGCGCTCATTGGTTCCCCGTTGTCGGGTTCGGTCTCGGGACCATCCTGAGCATTGCAGACCTTTCCCTCGGGTATCTCTTTCCTCCCGCCCTCACGGCCATGCTCGTGCTCACGATCTGGGAACTTCTCACCGGTGGTCTTCACTTGGACGGGCTGGCGGACAGTCTTGACGGCTTGGCCGGGCGTGACAGGGATCAGTCGATTCGGATCATGCGCGACGGGCGTGTGGGGGTCTTCGGCAGCGCCGGGCTCATTCTCTTGCTGTTGTTGAAGAGCGCGGCACTGATTCAGCTCACTGATCTCGCTCGATGGCGAGCGCTGCTTGTCGCTCCGGCGATTGGCCGCGCGTCGCCGCTCCTGCTCGCGGCATGCTTCTCTCCCGCGACCCCCGGAGAGGGGAAGGGAAGCGCGTTTCTCGGGGGTGTGACTCGAAACGCCATTGTCGTCGGACTCGTTATCGCCTTCGCAGGGTCCACCTGGCTCTTTTGGCCATGGGGCGCGCTGATCAGTCTCGCAGGGTTCGCTGTTGCGGTCGCGTGGGCTGCGTTCTTCACGCGACGCCTCGGGGGGCTGACCGGTGACACTCTGGGGGGCGCCGTGGAGATCGCCGAACTGGTCAGCTTGCTTTGTATCGTGGCGCTCCAACACCTCAGGGTATTGTGAAGCGTGAAAACGGGGTCCGGGGCCAGGGGTCCGGGGTCCGCACTGCGAGCCCCAAGCCCCAAACCCCGAGCCCCGAGAGAGAAGCGTGAAGACAGAGTCGACGTGGCTCTATCTGATTCGTCACGGTGACGTTGTCGGCGCCTCAACCCGCCGTTTTATCGGCCACCTCGATGTTCCGCTCTCGCCTGCCGGAGAAGCGCGGCTTCATGCGCTGGCTCGGGAGCTCGCGTCCAAGCCGCTTACCGCGATCTACTCGAGCGACCTCACGCGCGCGCGCCGGAGCGCGGAAATTCTGGCCGCGCCACACGGCCTGAGGCCGATCGTGACTCCCGCGCTTCGAGAGATGTCCATGGGGCGCTGGGAGGGGCTCACCGCGGAAGAGATTCAGGGGAGAGAGCCTGAGGCGTTCAACGACTGGATGTCCCGAGTGGGTGAGTTCCCATTCCCTGAAGGCGAGAGTGTCCTCGAGCTGGAGCGACGCGCCATGCCCGCGATTCTGGACCTCATCGAGCGGCATCGCGGCCAAGCCATCGCGGTCGTCGCGCATGGCGGGACCAATCGAGTCATCCTCTGCAGGACCCTCGGGGTCCCGCTGGAGAAGATTCTCACCTTTGACCAGGACTACGGCGCGCTCTCGCTCTTGGAGTGGAGCGGAGATCAGTGGGTCCTCCACCTGCTCAATCATTGCGGCACCCACGGCACCCCATGACGACTGTGGAGGATCGCACACTCCGGCTGGACAAATGGCTCTGGGCTGCCCGCTTCTATAAGACGCGGAGCCTGGCGGCAAAGGCGTGCGACGGAGGAAAGGTTGACGTGAACGGGCAGTCCGCGAAGCCCCACAAGCTGGTCAGGTCGGGTGACCGGATCACGCTCTCACTCTCAAGCTGGCGACGAGAGGTGAGGGTGCTTCTTCTCAGCGACCGACGTGGCCCAGCGTCTGAAGCGCGCGTTCTCTACGAAGATCTCACGCCGCCCCCGCCACGTGCTGCGCGGCGCACCGCACCTCTGGTCTCTCGTCCCCCTGGAGCCGGGCGCCCCACCAAGCGCGAGCGCCGCCTGTTGGACCGCCTCCGCGGTGGCTGACTCGTATCAGGTGCGCCGCTGAGATTGCCGTCGAGGTGTGCGTGGGCTACTCGTGCGCGTAGATTTGCTGAGCGAGATACTGCTGGTAGCCGACCTCTTGGATCTTGTGCTTCTGCGCTTCGAGCCAATCGACGTGCTGTTCTTCGTCCTCGAAGATATGCTCGAGTAGCTCGCGCGTGGCGTGGTCTCCGGCCTCGAGGCAGAGCTGGACGCCTGGGCGAAGAACAGAAAGTGCGGCCATCTCGAGGGCAAGGTCATTGTCGAGCTGTTCTTTGACGCTGCGGCCCACGAGAATGCGGTCATAGTCGGAGAGGTTCGGCACCCCCTCGAGAAAGAGGATCCGTTCGACGATCTGATCGGCGTGCTTCATCTCATCGATTGCCTGATCATAGTTGACCTTGGTAAGGACAGCATACCCCCAGTTCTTGCACATCCGCGAGTGGATAAAGTACTGGTTGATGCCTGTCAGCTCTTTTCGGAGTACCTGATTGAGAAGGTCGATGATCCGCGGGTCGCCCTGCATACCCCATCCTCCTTGGGAAGGAAGTCCACAGACTTCAGAATGATAGCACATCACCTGCTTCCTCATCGCTCCTTCTGGCTCGTTAGGACGTCGCCCTCCGTCTCTGCGTAAGCGTTCCGGAGCCCTCGCGCGACAGCGACCAGCACTGCGATAATGAGGAATCCCAACGCCGCTTCTAAAAGAAGAAATGCGCCGATCTTAGTGTACGCGAACACCGGGTGAACGAAGCGCGTGAGCCATCCGGCCGCTTCGTCGAATATCCCTGCGAAGAACGTCAGGCAGATCAGCCAGAGCTTCGCCCGAGGTGGCATGGGCACGAAGAGGAGCAGGTGGGCCAATGTCAGAATGAGGATGCCCATGGCGAAGACATGGAAGTGTGTGATCTCAAGCAGCCCCTGATAGCTCCGGGGCTGGAGGAAGCGCGCTTCGGACCCGAGGTAATACTCCACGACAGACTGGTAGGTCAACCCCATCTTGTTGAAGTAGAGGAGCGCGTTCGTCACCCAGAGCGCGGTCGCGTAGATGAGAAAACAGATGATGATGAGACGGAGCAGAGAGTTCCGCGTCCACTCGCCTGTGATCGTGAATCGCATCAGGGGCTCTTCGGGGCGATCAACACCCGGTAAATCGCTAATGCTCGCCGCACGCTCTCGGTGATCGCGTACGCGGTGAGGGTGGCCCCGGTGATCCCCGCAATCTCCTGACCCACCCCCAGGCCCGGGTTGAGTGATTTCTTGTCGAACTGCTTCAGCCAGCGAGCCGAGGGAAGGTACTCCAGCGGCTCGTGAAAGGCGAGCACCAGCGTGGACTCCACATTGCCATCGGGCGAGAGGACGATCATCGACGCCTCCGGCATGGTCCGGACAACGTGAATGTCGATCATAGCGTATCCAAGTACCTTTTCATTTCGCTTTCCCACGTGAACCGTGACCAGCTTCGACTCCAGCCGGCTCCTGGCCAGGGCCTCGACCGCCCTCGTCTGTTCTGCGGTCAGGAAAAACGTCAGCTTCTCGATCGTGTCAGCGTCAGGGAACGCGACGCGCAGCGCCTCTTCCCGCGAGTAGAAGACCTTCGCGGCGGCGCTGGTCACGATCCCGCCGCTGAGCCCGAGAGCCAGTGCGAGGGCGATCGATCGGGCCATGAAGTTAGAACGCAAACCCGAAGCCGGTGTTCAACTCGTCGGCAATCGTTCCGCTCTTGGGTGTCAGCTTCCGATAATCGAGCTTGATCACCACGTTGGGGATCGGCTTATAGCTCAGCCCCACATTGATCACTTCGATGTCTTTTGTATTATCGGGGCTGAATCCCGCAGGGACCTCAGCCTGCGTGTTGGCCCATTCGAATCGAGCGAATGGAGAGAGCGACTGTCTCGTTCCCGGCATGACTAACGGCAGGATATCATAGGCGGCCTCGAGGTAAGCGCCCCACATTCTCTCGGCCACGGGCCGGCTCGCCGCAGAGACCCCGAGCGTTACCTGACGCGCGTCAGCAAGGTGGGTCTGGGTAAAGAGTCCGCGCAAGTGCAAGCCTTTGAGCTGATATTGAGCGTGGACGTCATACATCACCAGGTTCGCATCCACCTTCTGCCCCCCAAAAAGCTGATCCTGACCCGTGTCACCCCAGAAAAAGGAGGTGCCAACGAGCAGGCCTGGAATCATGGTGTAGTCAAGGCGACCTGTCCACGCGAGGCTGTCGCCGAATTCTCGGTTCCCGGATTGCCGGCCTCCGCGGACGCCCGAGTTTGAGAAGCCCATGGCATTAAAGCTGGTGACCCCGTAGGTCCTGTAATCGAGCCCAGGGAGGAGTGTGCCATAGAGCCCGACCCCGTTTGAGCGCCAGGTTGTCGGGATGAGTCGAGTTTCGACCTCAGGGCGCTTGTTCCCAAAGTAGAACGGCGGCTCGTGGATCTCGTTCAGGAACCCCACGGGGATGAGAATGAGCCCGGCGCGAATATTCGCCTGTTCCTCGAGGAGGAAGTCGAGGTACGCGAACTCGATCTCGACGTCGCCGCTGCCTGCGCTGGTGGTGCTCCCGACCTTCGCGTGCTCGAACTCGATCTCGGCGTTCAAGAGGATCCGGTCGGTGAACTTGTATCCCGCATAAAGGACGAACCGGACGAAGTCGAATATGTTCTTGCCCGTCCCCTTGTCGTCAATGAGCAGGCTGAAATTCGTTTCACCATATCCGCCGATCGAGAGCCCTCGACCGAGCTGGTAGATCTTCGACGCTGCCGGACCGAGGCCGTAAAGGCTCTTCAGCTCCGCGGTCTCCGGCAGCACGAGCTTCGTCTTCAGCGAATCAACTTCGTCTGTCAGAATCTTGACCTTCCCCTTCAGCTCCTCGAGTTCCGAGGGCGCGGGAGCTGGACTTTGCTGTGCTGCCACCGGGAGGACAAGAAAGATAAAAGAAGCGAGCAGGGACAACAGTGACAACCAGTGTGTGCGTTTGATCATTGTGATCATGATTTCTCCTTTTGTTGCTCTGTAGCGGGGTAAGATCATCGGTCAGACTTCCATTACAGCTTCTGAATCCATCAGCTCCACCCGATGGCGGAGTCCGGGCGAGAGCTGAACCACGAGCTTTTCTGGACGGCGCGTCCACGCGCTGATCACGATTCCCTCGACACCTGCCCGGCGCATCAGGGCGTGTGCGCCGTTGCTCCCCAGGACATGGGCGCCGGTTGCCAGCCCGTCCGCGCGTACGGCGTGTGATGCGATGACGGTCGTGCTCAACGCTGCCTCGGCGGGAAGACCTGTGCGCGGGAAGAGCACGTGGCCGTATTGGCGGCCGGCGATCGTGAAGTGGCGGAAGTAGCTTCCTGAGGTCGCGACGCTCTCATCTTCGACGAGGAGGGAGAGGATGAGCCGCTCGGGGCTGAGGGGATGCCTGAGCCCTATTCGCCACAGCTGACCGTTCGGGTTTCGACCGAGAACTCGAAGGTCTCCTCCCGCATTGACCATGCCGCTCCGAATCCCGTTCACTCGAAGAGCCTCGACCGCGACATCAACGGCATAGCCCTTGGCGATTCCGCCGAGATCAATGCCGGCTCCGGTCTGTCGCAACCGAACGGAACGGCTCGCCTTATCGAGGACCAGATTCCCGAAGCCCACCACTCCGAGAGCGGCATCCAATTCGTGCCGAGAAGGAACCCGCGCTTGGGTTGCCGAGCGAGTCCATAGTTGCATCAGAGGGTGAATGGTCACGTCCAGCGCTCCGCCGGTCAGGTGGGCCAGACGCTCGGATTCGGCAAGCACGGTGAATGTGTCGGTCCCCACGACGATTGGTTTCCTCCAGGCCGTTCGGTTGACCAGGCTCAGCTCACTGTCGGAGCGAAAGATGCTCATCAGCCGGTCCACCTTCGCGATTCGCTCCAGACTTGAGCGGCACGCTTCTAGGGCCACGGAGAGATCCGGATGGCTTGCCTCGCTCTCCACGACGGTTCCCATCAGGAGACGCCCCAGCGTCGCTGTGCGGACCGCTGAGCGGGCATCCGAATGGACTGGCCAGGGAAGTCCGAAGAGCGTCCACCCCGCAGTAGCGGCGAGCATGGTGAGGAAGCGCCTCCGCTTCACGAGCGCTTCGTTTGTCGGGTGGCTCTCATCAATCGCCCCCGTCCTGTCGTTCCCGCTCTTGCGGTCTGGCCGCGTGATCACCATTTACCCCCCATCTGGTGATCGAGGACCAGGAGACTCAAGCCGACGAGGCGCCTCCAGAGAATGCGTTGCAGCCGTACTGTCAGCACGAGACGAGACGATTCACACCGCGCGGCGCCGTTCGGCGGCTCCTCAGCGCCCATCGCGCGCTGGATTCGCGACAGCGCGTGAGGGCAGCCAAGGCAAGGATCGGCCAGCCGTTCCCAGAAGAGCAGCATGATGTAGATCCGTCGTGGTCCTGAGAGGATGAGGGACACTTACTCTCCCTGCTCACCGTGACGACAAAAGTCGTCCGGCCTTACCCGTTCGAGCCATTGCGCGATCTCCGTGCGGTCGATCGCATAACCTGCACAGCGAGCCATTGGGCAAGCGTGGGCCAGGGCCACTGTTGTCGCGTAAATGGGTACGTGGGTGCGGAGGGCCAGCGCGATGGCGTCGGCAGGGTGGCAGGGGAGCGCGAACTTGAGATCCTCGCGCTCGAACACGAGCCTTGCGCAGATCCCCTCGGTCTCAGCGTCGAGCACCGCGCGTGAGGGTGAGGCGCCGAGCCGGTCAATCAGTTCGACGACGAGCTCGTAGATCGGTGCGCACCGGCATGGGGTCAGGCCGAGCAGTCGCGCGAGGCGATTGGCCTCATTCATCGGGATGAGGAAGCCGAGGGCCAGGTCGCCCGTCTCGGTCTCCAGCACAACGGTCGCCTGCTGACCCTCGGGGTTGTGGCTGAGCGCTTTGACCCGCATCAGAATCACGCGAGCACCTCCTCGGCACGATCATGTCGCGCCGCGTTGTTGGCTCGCTGCCTGAAGCGGGAGCGCTTCCGGTGGCTGGCTGAGGAAAGGACTACTTGGTCAGGATCAGTTTATCCGCCTTGGTGATGCGTAACCGATACTCCTGTCCACGATGGACGATCACAACCTCTCGGGCTTCTCTAAAGAGCGCTGTGCTGTGAACCCGGGGCCGCACGACCGGGCTGTCGATCTCAACGCGCCGGTCAAACTCTTGATCCTCGCGATTCGTCCCTTGCATAGCGGCTCGGTCTTTATGCTCGTGAGGTGGTCTCGCGAGCCGGCTGCTTGGCGTAAGCCGTGGCCGACCCGCGGACGGCCCTGAAAAATGCGTATCCCATCCCGCCGAGGTAGCCGACGTAGGCCAGCACCTGAAGCAGGTTCGGATCGTCGTGATAACCAATGAACGCGTGGAGCAGGCGGCCTGTAAGGCTCTCGCTGTCGAGGAGCCACTTGGTGCTCCAGACTTGCTCGACGATGACGGGCAATCCCAGCTCGTGTAACGCCATAAAGATGTGACTGCAGAGCCCGGCGGCGATGAAGATGAGAAGCGTTCCAGTCACGACGAAGAACTTTCTCAGGTTCAGCTTGACGGTGAGTGCGAAGTAGGCGTACGTGATCACGATCGCCGCCAGCAGCCCCAGCATTGCGCCTGGAAGCAGGCCCTCTCCCCCCGCCCGGGTCGCAAGGGCGGAGAGAAAGACCGCGGTCTCAAGCCCTTCCCGGAAGACGGTAATGAAGGCGAGGAAGGTCAACGTGAAGAGCTGGCCCGCAGAGATGGCCGCCGCTGCTCGGGTTTCGATCTCGCCCTTGATCGTCCGCGCCTGGCGCTGCATCCAGAGCACCATGTAGCTCAGGATCGGTACGGCGAGCGCCGAAGCGGCCAGCTCGAACAGGGGCGC
>DATEAO010000492.1:0-8393 GCA_035288345.1 Candidatus Methylomirabilota bacterium
CCGAGCACGCCGTGCTGCCGCATGAGCTTGGCTTCTTTCTCTCGAAGAAGGACGCCGTTGGTGCCAAGAACGACCGTAAACTCTTTCTCTGAGGCGTACGCAGCAATCTCCCAGATGTCCTTCCTCAGGAGCGGCTCACCACCCGTGAGGATCAGAAACACGTTGGGGTTGACGAGCGCGATCTCGTCGATGACTCTCCGGCACTCGTCTGTCGTCAGCTCGCCCCGCGTGTCAGCCCCCGCAAACGCCGACATGTAACAGTGCGCGCACTCCAAGTTGCAGCGCTGAGTCAGGTTCCAAGAAACTGAATACGCTGTGTAGGTCATGGGTTCACGAGTCCGAGTGGTGGATGGTGACTTCGCAACCCCTCGTCAGTGGGAGTGTTGCCCCCGGTCAGCCTGGTTTTCCGAGTAGCCGCGCACTTGGTTGTAGCGTTGGATCTGAGGATCGGAGAGGAGCGCGCGCGTCTCAAGGTGTGTCCTCAAATGGACGAGCCGAAGCTCCCCTTGAAAGCTGGCGATGCGGGAAACTTGTGCTTTGAGGTCAGCGTCGGAAATCTTCCCTTCGCGGAATGATGCTTCGAGGGCTTGCTCCTCTTTGAGAATCACGTCGCCCAGACGCTTCGCCTCTGCGGACATCTCGCCGAAGAGTCGCTTCACAGCCGAGAGCTGCTCCTTGTCCAGATGGAGCTGGCCGGCCTCGACAGCGTCGAGCAGATGGCGCGGGCCCGGATAGCTGTTCAGCTCAGCGGCGCGGGCGAGTCCCATGCCACGCCCCTCTCGGAGATCCTCGATCTCCTGCTGTGAGAGCCCACGGATCTCAGGGGCTTGATACTGCCGATACGGAGAGGTGGGTGGCTCCTGGGCACTCGAGGTCCCCGTGAGCACGCCCAGTAGAGCAACGCCAACACACCTGAAGATCCGGTGGACCAGCATGCGGAGCTTTAGGGCCTAACCGCGACGCCGTGGGGGTCGCCGCCGAGCTTGATCTTGGTCAGCACCTTTCCCGACGCGACGTCAACCACTGAGAGGCCCGGCTCACGACCTGAGAGGATCTTTGGGTCTCCGGTCTCGGCGCGGCCCCGCAGTCCCACGAACGCTTTTTTGCCGTCCGGGGAGAAGGCGAGGATGTCCGGCTTGTCCCCGACATTCTGAATGGTTCGAACCACGCGGTCCTGATCGGTGGCAATCACCGAGATCGATTTGGCTAGCCGATTCGGCACCCAGACGAACTTCCCGTCCGGGGTCGTCCACACCGAATGCCCGTCCTTTCCAACGGAAACGTTCGAACGGACGCGATCAGTTTGAGTGTCCACCACGGCCACCTTATCGCTGAAGCCCCGCGCGACGTAGACTTTCTTGCCGTCCTTCGAGATGGTAAGCACAATGGCCCCATCGAGATCAGGGACCTTCCGTATCACATCCCCCTTCTCGACATCGATGACCGAGAGACTTCCGCTGACGTTGGCGATGTACGCTTTCTTCCCGTCAGGCGTGAAGATCGCGACCGACGGGACAGGGCCCACCGGAATCGTCTTCACGATGTCGAGTGACGCGGTGTCGATGACCGACACCGTTTCATCTTGAGTGTTGGTCACGTAGAGAAGCCGGCCGTCAGGCGATCGATTGACCCCGTGCGCCCCCTTGCCCGTCGGGATCGTGTTGATGACCTTCCGCTCGACCGCGTCAATCACCGCGACAGTGCCGGCGCCGACGTTCGAGACATAGGCCCGGCGAAAGTCAGGACTGAACTCAATGTTGTGCGGCTTCCTCTCGGTCGAGATGGCCGCCAGCTCCTTGAGCGTCTCGCCGTCCAGGATATGAACCTTATCGAGTCCCTGGTTCGAGACCCACACCTCATACCCCCACGCCGGCCCGCCAGTGAGCAGGATAATCCCGAGAAGTACGAAGCTCTTCCGGACCAGGGCATTTTTGAAACTCGTCAGCACCATAACACTCCCTCCTCTCGCTTCTGCCAAAGGTCCCAGTCTAGCGGGGTGTTTGAAAAACACGCTGCTAGGGCAGGCTGTTCAAAAAGGTCCAGATGCAAGGCGGCGAGGAAGCGAGGAGTGAGGCGTACTCAGTCGTACGTTGCAACGACGAGCGACGAAGCCAACGCCGCAGATGGGCCTTTTTCAACAGCCTGCTATTTCTTCTGCTTGATGTAGCCCGCGATCACCTCGTTCATCGTGTTGCGCGCCTGGCCGATCCCCTCCTCGCAGAGGGCGAGATCAATCGTGGCCACGCCCTTTTCACGCGCGACCTTCTCGATCTCCTCGCGCGTCATGTCGCGCATGAAGCCGGCAGGCACACGGTTCAGGCGAGCAGTCGCGTCCTCGGTCCAGGCGAAGGCACCAGCGTGTCCGTTGCCCTCGCTCTCCCCGGGCATCTGAGCCGGCTCGAACTTTGTCCTGGCGATGAGCGTCTCCCAGCCAGCCCCAAGCTTGTCGCGCCCGACAGTCTCCTCGATCATCGGGAGCGCGAGCGAACAGGTGATCACCGGGATCTTCTTCGAGCGCGCGTACTTCTCGACCCGCGCCTTGGCGCGGCGGCGAAGGTAGCCGTCGGTCACCTCGCGGAGCGCGTCGCGGGCGTCAGTTGACCACTTCACCTGAACGCCGGGCATCGACTCCTCTTCCTCGATGCCGCCCTCCTGGTGTGCGATCGCCTCAACCACGTCCTTCGAGATGATCTGGAACTTGTCCGCCTCAGCCTTGCAGACCGGGCAGACCACGACCGGGTTAGGCCCCTTGACCGTGTAGCCGCAGACCGAGCAGATCGCGGTCACGGGTTGCTGCTCAGCGCGCAGCTTGGCCACAGCCAGGTCTTCAGCCAGGACCTGCACTTTCTCGGCCAGGCGGGTCGGCATGAAGATCGCCATCGCTTCGTCGATAACCTTATTGGTGATCACCGTGTGCCCTTGCTCGATCGCGTAGCGCAGAAGCGCGGTGCGCGCCACCCCCTTCACCTGGGGAGGGATGCGCTCCATCCTAGCTTCCGCCTCCTCGGTCCAGGAGATGATCTCCTCGGCTTTGACATCGAGCGGCGGATAAAACTTGCCGCCCGTGAGGAGCACGTTGCAGGGCGCCAGGCGCATCAGGTTTTCCGTATTGGAGCCGAGGTCCACCTCGTTCTCATCCGAGTGCACGCCGACACGCCCCATGATGAGCAGCCACGGCTGCTCCTTGCGCGCAAACGTCAGGACCTTCTCGAAGCACTTCCCGTCGAGCAGCGTGATGGCCAGATCCACGCCCTCCTCGGCGGCAAGTTTGCGTCCGATCTCCAGGTGCGACTGGTAGATCTTTGCCAGCCCGGTGTCAATGATCTCCTCGTGGAGCTGCTCCTGCTCTTTGAAGCGGAAGATCTTCGACGCCTTCTCCGAGAGTACGCCGACGATGCTGTTGAACATCGCGTAGTGCAGGTAGGGGTCGTACACCGCGACGGCCTGAATCGGCCGGCCAAGCGCCTTGGAGAGCGCAATGCCGATCTTGAGGCCGTTGAACGACTGGGGAGAGCCGTCCAGGCAGACGACGATGGCGCCCTGCTGGTCTTTCAGCGGGTCGTGATTGCGGACGATCAGCGTGTCGGTCGTGATCTTCCTGACGAAACGCTCGGTCACCGATCCGATCTGGCTGTCCTTCACCGCGCCCATGCCGAGAGCCCCAATGATCACAAGGTCGCAGTCCGAGGCTCTCGTGTCCTCAATCAACGCCTTGTAGTGCTTGCCGTCCATCATCTTCGGCTCAAAGCTCAAGCCTGCTACCTCGGCCTTTGCCTTTATGACGTCCAGATACGACTCCGAGATGAGCTGAAGCCCCATCGCGATCAAGGAGTCGTGGATCTTTCGCTGCCGCTCGAGCTCGGTCTCGTCCTTATACTCCTCGGGCAGCGTGTACTCCATCTGCTTGAAGCGGTAGTCGTGCAGCCGGGCCGCGTAGACGTGACAGCCGGTCAGCTTCGCCCCGAAGGCCTTGCCAAGCTCGACCGAGAGGTCAATGGCTCGATTACTGTAATCGGAGTTGTCTACGGGCACGTAGATGTGTTTGTACATCGATCCCCTCCCTCGTTAGGAGCTATCGGATGACTTCAGCTCAACGTCGACCGTGACTGTGGCCTTCGGCGGAATGCTGACCGCTTTCGTGGTGACGATCCGATCACCATAAAGCACTCGCGCGTCCTTATCTCGCCCTCTTCGACTCATGACTCGTGCCACATGGTGATCTTGTACTTCCCCGGCGGGGTTCCGTCAATGAGGAAATTTCCCGGAGCGTTCACGGCAACTCCTTGCGGGAAGCCATCCACGTGGCAGCGATGAACGACACGACGGCGAACCCCAAGATCACCACGAGTGACAAAGAGAGCGGCGGGACCTGGCCGGCCGCCTCGGGGTTCCCGAGATAGAGGCTGTGCCGGATGGCCGCGACCCCGTAGGTCAGTGGATTCACCCGCATGATCCACTCGACGATAATCGGCGTCTTCGTCGCCGGAAAGAGCGCGCCGGAGAGGAACCACATGGGGAGCAGGATCAGATTCATGATCGCGTGGAACCCCTGGGTCGAGTCAAGGCGCCACGCGATGAAAAGACCAAGGTTCACCAGGCCGAACGCCACGACAATGGCCACCACGCCCACTCGAACAATCGAGGCCGCAGTCAAACTGATGCCGGCAAGAGGCGCCAGGACCAGAAAGAGGAGGGCTTGGGCGAGCGCGAGCGTGGTGCCGCCGAGCGCCTGACCCAAGATGATCGTGGCGCGGCTGATCGGGGCGACCAGCACTCCTTGGAGAAAGCCGTGCTGACGGTCATCCACGACCGAGATGGTGGAGAAGATCGCGGTGAAGAGAATCACCATCGCGATGATGCCGGGATAGAAGTACTGGCCGTACGCCATACCGTCCGGGGTGCCAGGCGGGTGGAATGACGCGCTGAACCCGGCCCCAAGGAGAATCCAGAACACCAGCGGCTGCAGCAACGCTCCGGTGAGACGGCTCCGCTGACGGCAGAACCGAATCACCTCTCTCCAGCAGAGACTGGCCACAGGCAAGACCAGGGTGGTCATGGGGGTCGCGTGTCCTCTCTGTCCCAAAGGCGGCGTCCAGTAAGCGAGATGAACACATCTTCGAGAGTTGGCTTGCCGAAGCTGACGGATGTTACGGCATCGGGAAATGTCTCCATCACCTCACGGGCGAACTCGTGCCCGCGCGCGCACTCCACCCTCAGGCTTCCGTCAACGAGCAGCGGCTGCACCGACAGCTTCTGAGTGATCGCCGCACGCAATCCGTCGGGGTCGTGAGCGCGAATCACCACCACGTCACCGCCCACGCGAGCTTTCAGGGCATCCGGCGCGTCCAGCGCCACCAGTCGTCCTTGATCCAGGATCCCCAAGCGGTCGCATCGCTCGGCCTCGTCCAGGATGTGCGAGGTCAACAAAATTGTGGTCCCTTCCTCTCGACGAAGCGTGTCAAGGAAGTGGGTGAACTGACGCCGCGCTCCGGGGTCGAGCCCCGTGCTCGGCTCATCGAGGAGCAAGAGCGCGGGACGTGGCAAGAGAGCCTTGGCGAGCTCGACACGGCGCTTCAGGCCTCCGGAAAGGCTTTCGACACGATCGCGCGTTCGGTCGGCAAGATCAAACCGCCCAAGCAGCTCGTGGGCCCGACGGCGCGCCGTCCTCCCCCAGCATCCGTAGAGGTGCCCGTGCTGCACGACGTTCTCAATCGCCGTCAGCTTGGGGTCCAGGCTCGGCTGCTGGAAGACAACCCCGAGATGGCGCCGGACCTCGGCAGGCTCCATCACCACATCATGACCGAAGATGCGACCTGACCCGCTGGTGGGGCGAAGCAGCGTGGAGAGGATCCGGAAGAGCGTAGTCTTCCCACCTCCATTGGGACCGAGAAGACCGAAGATCTCCCCCTGCGCGACCCCGAAGCTGATGCCATCCAGGGCTTTCCGTTCCCCGTAAAGATGCGTGAGGCTCTGAATCTGGACCGCGGGCTCGCTCATTGCGGTGAGAGCCAGTAGAGCATCCAGTAGACGACCACCCCGGTAACCGAGACGTAGAGCCAGACCGGGAGCGTGACGCGCGCGATCCGCCTGTGGCGCTCGAACTGTTCGCTCCAGGCTCGGTAGAGCGTGATGAGCGCGAGAGGAACGATACACGCGGCCAAGACAATATGGGAGATCAAGAGCGTGAAGTAAACCGGCCGGATCCACCCGTGACGGGAAAAAGGGACCGAGCCTGCGTGGTAGTGGTAGATCACGTACGAGATGAGGAAGAACGACGAGAGGATGAAGGCGGTCACCATCGAAATCTTGTGGGCCGTCACCTTTTTCCATCGGATGCAGAAATAACCGGCCGTCAGAACAAGGGCACTGGAGCCATTGAGAAACGCGTTGAGCGTGGGGAGCATCGACATGTCGTACCCAACTGGAGTCTCTGACCGCCCCAACAAGAGGAAGCCCACGCCCAAGAGGACAAGGGAAGAGAGCACTCCAATCCCCGATAGCGCCAACCGATCTTTCATCTCGTTTTCACCTGTGGGGCCTGGTGAGCCCATGCCCGACCGGGTCTGCCCAGCCTGAGCTCACACAGGACTGAAGCGTGCTTGCACGATCGTTTAGTGGGACTGGACGGCCGCGGGCCTCTTCCCGGGATCGGTCTTGTGGGAGACTGCTGAGTGATCCGGGATAAGGATGAAGATCAGGAGCGCGCCGAGGAGCAGCGGGGTCATCGCGATCAGAGAGAGTGTTCGGGCTTCGAACCGGAGGTGCATGAAGTACGCCGCCACCATCGAGGCCTTGGCGAGCGCGAGCGCGACCAGCGCGATGACGATCGCAATCCGGGCGATCGGCGCGAAGATCACGGCGATCTCGACGACCGTGAGGACAAAGAGGTAGAGCCAGATCAGCCAGTAGTTTGGCGATGCGTGTTCTTCAGCCATTTCTCTCTCCGTTAGATTGCTCGTCCAATTTTAGCTCGACGTGGTCCCTTGCCGTGGTGAGACGCGAGCATCTTACTCGGGGCCCGGGGTTAGGGGTCCGGGGCTTGCTAGTGCAGCCTTTGCCAATCCCTGACCCCTAGCCCCTGTCCCCGGAACACTGAACGAAGGTATGCGACGCTTATCGCCACGGCATTATAGGAGATAGACGAATGTGAAAACCATGATCCAGACCAAATCCACGAAGTGCCAGTAGAGACCCGCGATCTCCACGACGTTATAGGTCCAGCCCGGGCCCAGGGGGTTCGAGGGTTTCGAAACGATCCTTAACATGGTGAGCAGGTAGATGACGCCCCCGGTCACGTGCATGCCGTGAAATCCGGTGATGATGAAGAAGGTGGTCCCGAACAGTGAGGCCCCCCACGGATTGCCGTACACCTTGAGGCCGCTCTCGATCAGATGCGTCCATTCGTACGCCTGGAGCCCTAGGAAGCCCGCGCCGCCAATCGCGGTGAGGAGCAGATACATCTTCGCCTTGCCGCGGTCTCTCAGCTTGATCGCCTCCAACCCTTTCACCATCGTCACGCTGGAGCAGATCAAGAGAAATGTCATGAACGCGGTCAGGTTGATCCCGAGATACCGGAACGGGTTGGGCCAGTCCGCGCTCCCGTAACGCATGGCGCCGTACCCGCACAGGAGAACGCCGAACCCCATGGCGTCCCCAACGAGGAACAGCCACATTCCCAGCTTCCCCCAGCTCTCCGGAGTGAGGGGAGCTTCCGCAGGCTCCACGCCTGGATGCATCATCGCAGCTTGGCTCACGAGTGTCCCTCCAAGGATGAAGAGAAGTTGTCTTGATTTCCCGCACCACACTTCAGGCCGTGTTGCCGTTTCCCCTGTCCTAGTGCCGGCTTCGCCGGCGCAACCCTCAGGGGGAGGTTCGGAAGGGGGACGGGTCCCCCTCCGAGGAAATGCATTGTCGCAGCTTGACTCACTGGTCTACCTCCCTAACTGTAAAGAGTGAAGTGTGAAAAGTGAAGCGTCCCAGAAAAGTCTTTCCCTGCCTTTCACCCTTCACGCTTCACGTTTTTGTACGAATGGCGATGGATATAAAGCAGCCATCCGCCGATCACGCCGGCAATCGCGAACGGCATGGCCATGATCAGCAGAGTGCTCATGAAAAACCCTGAATCCCAGAGCGGCCGATCCTTCAACCACGCGATGCAAGTAGCGCACGCCAGGGCCTTCTCGGGTGCCAGCATCGCGAGGGGCAGCGCAGAGGTGACAACGCTCATTCGCGTCATATAAGGTACACCAGCAGAAAGAGGATCGGCCACAACGCCACGACGAACTGCCAGTACATCCCGCAGATCGAAACCGGCAGGTGATTCCCCGGCGTGAAGCGCTTCCGCGTGGCGAGCATCAGAATCACGGAGAGCCAGCAGAGGGCGGCGAGCACGT
>DATEAO010000493.1:0-3847 GCA_035288345.1 Candidatus Methylomirabilota bacterium
CGTGGTTCCTCGGCTTGTCGAACCCGGAGGCGCCCGGCAGCCCTTCAAACGAGAGATGGTAGATCGACAACTCGCCGTAGACTTCAGCAGGGACACCCAGCCTTCGAACCACGGCGCCAAGCTCTGACCGGAGCGTTGCTCCCGTCTTGTTGGCCTGCCTCTGGGCCTCCCCGTCGGCAAGCAGCTCGAGCGTTGTGATTCCTGCCGCTGCCGAGAGCGGGTTGGCGTTAAAGGTGCCGGCGTGCGCGACCCGCTTGCCGCGGTCCCACTCGGGATCGCCGCGGTGAGTGATCAGCGACATGATCTCGCGCGTGCCGACCACGGCGCCACCGGGGAGCCCGCCGGCAAGGATTTTCGCGAGGGTCGTGAGGTCCGGCGTGACGCCGAAGTAGGCCTGAGCGCCGCCAGGCGCGTATCGGAAGCCGGTGATCACCTCGTCAAAGATCAGCACGACTCCATAGCGGGCCGTGAGCGCCCGAAGGGTCTCGAGGACACCAGGGGGTGTCGGAAAATCCCCGGAATGACCGCCTGCTGGCTCCATGATCAGCGCTGCCACGTCACCCCGTTGAAAGAGCTCCTCCACTCGCTTCACATTGTTGAGGGGACAGAGGAGTGCCTCGCCCAACGTCGCCTCCGTCACCCCGGCGCTGATCGGTTGGTCGTAGGGCGGATGCACTCCCCCCACGACGCCGTCATGCCAGCCATGGAAGTGGCCGTGGAATTTCACAACCTTCGGCCTTCCGGTGTACGCCCGCGCAAGGCGCAGCGCGAGGTGGGTCGATTCAGTCCCCGACATCGTGAACCGGACCAGCTCAGCCGAGGGGACGAGCTGCTGGACCAGCTGGGCCCACCGGATCTCCCGCTCGTGGCAGGCGCCCGGATGAGTGCCGAGCGCCATCTGCGCCTGAACAGCCGCAACGACTTTCGGGTGCGAGTGCCCGAGGAAGAGCGACCCGTGCCCCATCCAGTAATCCACGTACTCCTGGCCGTCGACGTCCCGCTTGCGAGACCGGTCCGCGCGGGCGACGTAGATGGGAAACGGCGTGAGGTATCGGATGTCGTGGGTGATCCCGCCGGGGATCAGTTGAGACGCGCTGTCCCAGAGCCCGCGGCAGCGCGGATGACCGCTCTGGAACCGCTCCAAGATCAACGAGTGCCGTTGAGTCACGACGAGTGTGAGGGAATGCCGGCCGACGTCAAACTATTTCGATGTCCCGTCTGACTGCGGCGGCGTGAAGAGCAACGTCTCCGCGAGCTGCTCATTCGTGTCAAAAAGGACCGCCAGGCCGGACTTGTAGAGAAAGATACGCTGGCCCTTCTCTTGGTCCGTGCCGACCTGATCGGGTTGGCCCCAGCCGGTCAAGATATGGACACGAGTAAACACACCTGGGCGCGGGTTGAGGGTCAATGCTCTCACGATGTCAGGATTGAAGCCCTGCGGCGTGAGGAGCCCGAACTGCACCTGCATCTGCCTGATCCCCCGCGGCGCCCTTGCGTGCTCGTAGAGCCACTCCGCCGTATTGTACGTATCCACCTTCTTCGTCTCTTCCCTGGACGGAGGCCCGAAGCGCTCCCGCACCTGAGACTTCACAGTCTTCCCGGGCACAATACCGCCCCACTCCTCAGCACGGACAGGTAAGACCAGCGCCACACAAAGGACGAGCGCCAGCCCCACGATCCAGTATCTGGTCGCCCCGAGATACCGAGCCACAGGCCGCTCGTGAATGCCGGAGCTCGGATCTCGGATGTCGGTTGGTTCGAGCTGCTGATCTCTGTCATCTGACATCTGGCTCCACGGCAGATGGGCCTTTTTCATCAGCCTGGTCAAAACCCGAGCGCGAGGCCTTCCGTACGTGGATCCGCGCCTCCCATCCAGGTAGCGCCTCGCTTGACCACGCCGTGAGCGTGGCCGGCGCGATGATACCAGTCATCCATGATCTCGACGTTGTGCCCCATCTCGGCGAGCTGCTGAGCCACGCGCCGGTCGATCCGGCCTTCGAGCCGCAGAGTGTCGTTCGGCTCTGAGAGCGCCGAGCGGCCGAGAAGAAACCGGGGCCGTTCAATCGCCTCCTGAATATTCATCTCATAGTCGAGGACATTGGTCAGAACCTGCAGGTGGAACTGCGCTTGGCCGTCAGCGCCCATGGTCGCGAACCCCATCACCGGCTGGTCATCCTTCGTGACGATCGCGGCAATCAGCGTATGGAACGGGCGCTTGCGTGGCGCCAGATGGTTCGGGTGCCCAGGATCGCTGTTGAAGTAGCTTCCCCGGTTGTGGAGCGTGACGCCGGTTCCGGGGACGGTCACGCCGGAGCCGAACGCGCCATACAGGCTCTGGATCACACTGATCACATTCCCCATCGGGTCAGCAATGACAAAGCCGGTGGTGTCGCCGTTTGGGTTTCCCCATCGGCCAAACGCCTGTGCTTGTTTCGGATCGAACAGCGTCCGGCGGGCTTCGGCGTATACCTTGTCAAGGAGCCGTTTCAGCGGCACGCTCTCCTGGCTTGGATCCGCCAGCCAGCGATCTCGATCCGCGTAGGCGAGCTTTGCGATTTCGGCGAGCAGGTGGAGATGCTCGGTCGAGTGAAACGGAAGTCTCCCCAGCTCGAAG
The DNA here is from genome assembly GCA_035288345.1 of Candidatus Methylomirabilota bacterium. Lineage (GTDB taxonomy): Bacteria > Methylomirabilota > Methylomirabilia > Rokubacteriales > DATEAO01 > DATEAO01. Next base: position 2,615 of record DATEAO010000493.1, read on the forward strand.
GCCTCGAGCAGGTTGAGCGCGAGGAGGACCGCGGCGCCCTGAGTGGGTGGCGGGGTCTCATGCACGAGATAGCCTCGATAGCTGGTGGTAATCGGCTCACCCCACTCACCGGAGTGATTCGCAAAATCATCCGCCCTGACGAAGCTGCCCAGCGCCTCGAGGTGCTGTCCGATCTTCTTCCCAAGGAAGCCCTGGTAGAAGCCCTCTGCCCCATCTGCCGCAATCATCCGAAGCGTCTCAGCGAGATCCGGCTGACGGATCAGCTCGCCAAGCTGAGGCGCCTGGCCACCGACTGTCCAGATCCTCCGCCACTCAGGATCATCAATGACATCCCGCCACTCTTCGATCGTTTGGCTCAACAGCGGGCCGCACGGCACGCCTTCTTCCGCCCAGCCGTTTGCCGCGCCGATGAGCTGGGAGAGCATGCGGCTCCCGAAGCGCTCGAGCAGCATCTGCCATGCGGCCACGCAGCCGGGAACAGAGACCGAAAGCGCTCCCCTCTGCGGCACGGCCTGATGGCCGAGCCGTGAGAGGTTTTCGAGCGTCGCATGAGAGCCCGAGCGACCGGCCCCGTTCAAGAATGAAATCTGCCCGCTTGACGCCTCGTAGTAGAGACAGAAGAAATCTCCTCCAAGCCCGCAGGCATATGGGGTGGTCACCGCCAGCATCGCGTTCACCGCGACCGCAGCATCGGCCGCATTGCCGCCATGCCGCAAAATGTCGACCCCGGTGAGCGTCGCCAGCGGATGCTCTGACGCGACCATGCCGTGGATCCCCAGCGCGACCGCTCGAGCGGTGTGCCAGCTCTCAGGCATCTGACCCGCTCCCGGCGAACAGCTTTGAGAGTTCATCCTGGGGGAAGACAGGCATTGGCCGTTCGCGGTTCCCTTCGACCAGCGTGACGCCTCTCTCAGGGGGGACCACTTGGCCGATATAGTGGCAGTCGATCCCCTCTCGCGCCAGCGCGTGGATGACGATCCCCGCGTCAGCCGGTGCCAGCGTCATGAGCAGAGCGCCAGAGGCGATGGTCCCGAGCGGGTCGAGCCCGAAGGCGTCACACAGCTCCTTGGCCTCGGGCAGGATGATAATCCGCTCTCGATCGATGCGAAGCCCGACGCCCGCCGCCTCGGCCAGCTCGGCGAGCGCGGTGGCGATCCCGCCCTCCGTTGGATCGTGCATCGCGTGCACCCCGGCGATCTCGCAGGCGATCTCGGCCTCGGGCAGAACGCTGAT
>DATEAO010000494.1:0-3914 GCA_035288345.1 Candidatus Methylomirabilota bacterium
CTGAGAAGACGGATTCGGCGCGAGCCAGCGCTTCCCCCACGTCAAGCCGATGGCCAAGGTCCCTGAGCGCCCAGCCCAGCGTGGCGAGCGTGGGGAGCACGTACTGAGGACTCGCCGTGATCCCCATGATCCCGATGCGGATGATCGTCTCGCGCGTCTTCTCGATCCCGCTGGTGACAACGATCCCATAGTCGCGCATTCGTTTCACGACAGAGGGCGCGCTCACGCCATTGGGCATCTGGATTCCGGTCACCGTGTTCGAGGCCAGCGTCGGGTGGGCGAAGAGTGAGAGCTTCATGGCTCCCAGCCCGGCCCGGAACGCCGCGGAGGCGATCCGATGGCGTTCGAAGCGATGCTCGATCCCTTCCTCCAAAATGATCTCCACGGCCTCCCTGAGCGCGAGCACGAGATGAGGCGGCATGGAGATCGGCTGGCGGCGGTGTCCGGTTGCTCGGCCGCCTCGCTCCGGTGGGAGCCACTGTTTTTTCCAGCTCAGCAGGTCGTAGGCCAAGGTCGAGGCTTTTCGCGATCGGCGCTCCATCGCTTCCCACGCGCGCTGGCTCACTGCGACCAGCGCGAGCCCCAACGGCATGGCCAGGCACTTCTGCGAGCCGGCCATATTGAAGTCGATTCCCCACTGGTCAGTCTTGATGTCGAGGCCGGCGAGCGATGAAACCGTATCCGCGAGAAAGAGGCAGTTGTGCTCTTGCGCGAGTTTCCCGATCTGGTCCGCTGGATAGGTGGCGCCCGTTGAGGTCTCATTATGCACCAGTGTCAGGGCTTTGGGGCGGGTAGCTTTCAACGTGCGCTCGAGGGCGTCGAGATCCAGCGGCTGACCCCATTCGGCCCTGAACTCCGTCACCTGAGCACCCGCCCGCTCGACGATCTCGCGCATCAGGGTGCCGAATACCCCCGTGATGGTCACCACCACGCGGTCCCCGGGCTCGATCACCGAGAGCGCTGAGGCTTCCAGCGCGGTCCGCCCCGATCCGGGAAGCACGATCACCTCATGATCGGTCTGGAAGACCTGCTTCAGCTTGAGCAGCGTCGGGTCGAGGATCTCCACGTCGAAGCCCGGATCGTACTGCATGATGGCAGGCTGGTTCATCGCGCGGATCACGCGCAAGGGCACTTCCGTGGGACCCGGGATCATCAGAATCTGGTGGCTTCCGCCTTTTCGCCACTCGACGCCCTTCATTCACGACCCTCCTTCAGCCGGTGTACCGACGGTCATATTGTAACGTACCGGGGCGGCTCCTTCATGCCGCCTGCTGATGACGCTGTTGCTTCTTCCAGATGAGGTACAGGTTTCTGGCGTAGACGAGCAGGCCGGCTCCCTGGCCCAGCATGAAGACCGGGTCCTTTTTATGGGTGGCGTAGATGAACAGGATCAGTCCTCCTCCAATGCTGAAGTACCAGAAGTAGATGGGGATCACGCTCTCCCGCCTGCGCTCGGATACGATCCATTGAATGAGGAAACGCATGAAAAAAAACATTTGCCCCAATAACCCGACAATCAGCCAAGGATCTCTAAGGGCCCCCACGATCAGCCAGAGGTAATCACCGCTCATTCTTTGTCCCTTCTCCGACGGCCCGGCCCTTTCCGGCCAGCCCGATCGGTGCTAGAATTCGCCTCGGTCAGAAAAAATATCACATCTTCGCGTATGATCTATGCAAAGGAGCTACACGGTGGTTCACCTTACTCTATCCCTTGCCACGTCGCAAGGGGGGTTGCCTCCCGTTGAAGGTGTCCATGCGGGCTATTGATCAGCAGTTGGTCGACGAAGTCTGGCGAGAGGTGACGACCTATGAGGGCGACCGGGCCACCACCGAGGCGAAAGCCTTTTTGCGGCGTCAGCCTTACGTCGGAGAGGTCTGCCGTCAACTCATGAAGGAGTTCGATCCCGCGGCCCAAACGGCAGCGCTGGGGCTGACCTTCCTGCTATTCAAGATTGTTGAGACGTCTCTTGGCGCTCCATTTCCCCCCATCAGCCAGGAGCGGTTGATTCAAGCTTACGAGGCCACCACCGAGTGGCTCGATCAGTGGGAGGGCGCTGATTCAAGGTTCCTTCTCCGCAGCGTTCAGGGTGGGGGGGACTTCCCGCACCCGAACCTGATTCAGTATCTCCTGACAATCTTCTATGGGGGGGATCCTGAGAGCGCCGAATACGACGAGGAAGTGAAAGCGAGCCTCTTCCTCCTGCTGAAAACTGTTGCCGATGCCCTCGATATCGCTCCAATCAGACGTCAAGAGTGAAGAAGATGCGGTTTGGATTCCTCCTGACGTCCGGATGTGAGAGCCAAGACGTGTACACCGTCACCAAGCTCGCGCGGGCGGCGCTCGGCCAGGGGCACGAGGTCAAAATGTTCATCATGGGTAATGGCGTCCATCTCTTGGTTGATCACCCGAAGAATGCGTGGGCCGAGGGGTGGAAAGCCTTCCTGGCTGACGGGGCAGAGATCGCGTGTTGCGGGAGCAGTTGCGAGCCGCGCGGCGTGGTGAGAGAGTGTTTGCTGCCCGGTGTCCTGTTCGGAAGCCAGTACGACCATGCTGAGATTGTGAGCTGGAGCGACCGCTACCTTGTCTTCGGCTGACAGGGAAAGGCTCGTCGTGATCCTGATTCGCCGCGCTCCGATCGGGAGCGAACGCGCGGCAGAGGCCCTCCGCGTGGCCGTGGGGCAGACGCTGGCATCGCAGCGCGTCGCCGTCATCTTTATCGATGACGGCGTTTGGGCCGCGACTGCGCTCAACCCGAAAGCGGTGCAGGGAGGGGACTTTGCCAAGCCCATTCAAACCCTCACGATGTTGGAGCAGCGGTTGATCGCCGATGCGGATTCGATGGCGCAGCGAGAGGTTCGCGGAGTGGTGAGTGGCGTCGAAGTGCGCCCTCGTGGAGAAGTGTTGGATCTGGTCCACGGAGCTGACGTTGTAATTCCGTATTAGGGCCATGAAGAGCTTACACGTTATTCGTGATCCCAATGAACGGCTCGGTCTTGAGATCGCCTCGCGCGAATCCGGACAAGGGCGAGTCTCGCTTCTGCTGATTCAGGATGCGGTGCTGACGCGCCTCACCCTCGATGGGCTAGCCGTCTATGCGCTTGCTGACGACCTCGAAGCCCGAGGTGTGAAAGGCCACGCGCGTTCCGTGGACTATGATGAAGCGGTCCGTCTGATGGTCGACCACGACAAGGTGGTGGTGTGGTGAGCGCCGTCCTGTTGACTGCGACGCTTGGCCTCGTGGTGGGCCTCCCGTTCGGCTACGCGCTCCAGCGCGGCCGCTTCTGCATGAACTCCGCGTTCCGCGACCTCTTGCTCACGCGGGATGTGACGATCTTTCGGGCCTATGTGTTGGCGCTCCTCGTCCAGATGGTGGGTCTCCAACTGCTCCGCGAGCTGGGGCTGGTCGATGTCGGAGGCGCTCCGTTCTGGTGGGGCGCCGCGATCATCGGCGGTCTCGTCTTCGGCTGGGGCATGGCCCTTGCGGGCGGGTGAACCACCGGCCTCTCTTACCGGGTCGGTGAGGGAATGGTGGCATCGTGGATCGCGTTTATCGGGTTCGGGCTGGGGATTCTCGGAACGAACAACGGACTGCTCGAACCCCTGCAAGATTGGCTGCGCGCCTCAGTGGTTGGCGATCCAGACAGCGCCAACACGATTGCGAGCATGCTGAGGCTCAACCCGTGGATCGTGATCATCGTCGCGGTCGTGATCGGCGCGGTGTGGTTGTGGCGGGGCCGCCCGGCCGCGTATCAGGGAGGGTGGAGCTGGCAGACGACGGGCATGGCTCTTGGCGTGATCGGGATCGTTGCGTGGCCGCTCTCTTCCATGACCGGGCGGACGTACGGACTCTCCGTGACCGAGCCGGCGTACAACATGATGCGGCTGTTCGCCTTAGGCCACATTGATGCGCTCG
>DATEAO010000495.1:0-5998 GCA_035288345.1 Candidatus Methylomirabilota bacterium
GGATCGGTGCTCGTCGAGGTCGGCGAGACAAAAGTCATCTGCACCGCCTCGGTCGAAGACAAAGTGCCCCAGTGGCTGAGGGGCCAGGGGCAGGGATGGGTCACTGCGGAGTACGCGATGCTGCCCCGCTCCACCGCGACGCGAACGCCCCGCGAGACAGGACGAATCGGCGGGCGCTCTCACGAGATTCAACGGCTCATCGGTCGATCCCTTCGATCAGTGATCGATCTGCCCAAGCTCGGAGAGCGAACCATCTGGATCGACTGCGATGTCATCCAGGCCGACGGCGGCACGCGCACCGCCTCGATCACCGGCGGATTCGTCGCGCTGGCTGACGCGATCGGAAAAGTTGTTCAGGCCGGGCTCTTGCCTCAGCTTCCGATTCGTGATCAGATCGCCGCCACGAGCGTGGGCGTGGTGAATGGCCGTGTGGTGCTTGATCTCGATTACCTCGAAGACTCCTCGGCCGATGTGGACATGAACATCGTGATGACCGGGGCAGGGGAATTCGTCGAGGTCCAGGGCACGGCCGAGCACGTGCCGTTCGGCCCCGATCGACTTCAAGAAATGCTGGCCCTGGCTCAACAGGGGATTCAGCAGTTGACCGGGCTCCAGCGCCGGGTGCTTGAGGCCCGGCACCAGGCGGTCTTCGCCGTCTGATTGCAGCGCGGGCACCCGGGCTTCGCCACGCCCGCGCTCCTGAGCTTGCGCCGGCGAAGCCGACGCTCGAAACCACTGGCGCCACGCCCGCGCCCCCACAGAAATCACCCGTTGCGAAACCCACGCTCGAACAGAATGTAAGGAGTTTGAAACCATTGAGCAAGTTTCCCCGGCTCGTCCTCGCGACGAGGAACCCGGGGAAGATCCAGGAATTTCGACTGCTGCTCAAGGGGGCGCGGTATGAAATCGTGTCGTTGATGGAGCTTCCACCGTGCCCGCTCCCTCGCGAGGGCGACCGCTCATACGAGGAGAACGCTCTGGCAAAGGCCAGGGCGGTTTCCGATGCGTTCGACAGCATCGCGCTCGCCGACGATTCGGGGCTCGAGGTCGACGCCCTGGGAGGACTGCCCGGAGTTCTCTCAGCCCGTTATGGGGGAGAGGGAGCCAGCGCTGAGGAGCAGTGTCAAGCGCTGTTGAACGACCTTTCTGGAGTCCCGCGGGAGCAAAGAACGGCGAGATTCCGCGCGGTGGTGGCGCTGGTCGCTCCGTGGGGCGCTCACGCGCTGAGCGAGGGGGTGTTGGAAGGGGCGATCACTGATGCCCCCGCTGGGGAGACTGGGTTCGGCTACGACCCGATTTTCTTACTCCCTGAGCTTGGGCTGACGCTGGCTCAGCTCGGCGTTGAGACCAAAAATCGCCTCAGCCACAGAGCCCGGGCGATCGCAAACGCTCGCCCAACTCTCGATCGCTGGCGCAGCGCTTAAGCCATGTGGGTGACGTCGCCCATGTCTGCATATTTCCCACCTCCGGAAACAGCTGCGAGACGGGGCGCTCCGTCGGGCGGAGCGCAACCTTACGCTCACCCAACAGTGGGGATCGGCTACAATTACTATTTCTTCCTTGTGACCGTGAAGTCCGAGGGCCGCACGCCGTAGCCTTTCGACTGCCCCTCCATCTTTTCGCCTGTCACCGTGGCCTTGATGAAGGAGAAGGCGATCCCGGGCATATCAAGCTCCCTCCTTGCCTTTCCTCCAATAGACTTGAAACGTTGCGCTATTCGCCCCGATGCCGGTTCCCTCAAGCACATTGCCCTTTCTCGACAGGGTATAAGAGAGCCCCCAACAGCAGGCGGGGCCGGCATAGTATTGTCCTTGCATCGTCACCGTTTCCCCCGACACCTTCGCTGTCCCGCGAGCCTTTGACGTCTGTGCATTCTGAGTCGTTACCTCCAAATCCCACCGAACTTCTCCTCCCTCGCTTTTAAACTCAGCTTCCACTTGTGTCGTATACGCTGTGCGAGTTTGTTGTCCCTTCCAGATCCCGATGAGCCAGCGTGTGTCGGTTTCTTGGCCGAGGCCTACCTCCCCGACTGCCAGGACGAGTGCGAGGAACAGCGCGGAAACGAGTCGGTGTAGTCTCATTGCGTCCCCTCCCCATGTTTTGACAACCTCATCCAGAGCCGCCCGCTGTACGACGGCTCCTGGCGCCACTCGCCCCACCACTCGCCGCTGACGGAGACCACTTCACGGGGAGAAGTCTCCCCTTGGGCCTGCGGCTTCTCCTGGGCAATCGTGAGTCCCGTTGCGAGAACGAGGATGGCCAACGTTCCGAGAAAAATGATTCCGATTTGTTTTTCCATCGGAGCCCTCCTTGGCCGGTTGTGAGATAAAATTTCCCAAAGAGTTTTCGCATGGCCGAGGCTGGAGCAACCCGACAGGCTCCGCAGGAGCCCTTGTTCGAAAGGGGGCTTCGCTTCGAGGAAGTCGAGATTGACCTTGACGGCCGTCGACGCGACCCGCGTCCGATACGGACGCCACCCCGACTCCTCCGCGACGTGCTGCTGGACCGTTGTCGCAGTGCCCTGCTGGACGTTCGCGGTCTGGGTCTGGGAGACCGGAGTCGCGGACTTATCGGAGAGCTGCACGTCAGTGATCATGGTATGGCCACCTGCTTTACAAGCGCCGACAATCAGCTCCGCAGCTCCACCTAACGGAGGTTTTGCCCCGTGAGAGCGAGGACCGCTTGCAGAAAGTCCTCTGCTTCCTGCCTCACCATCCGCTTGAGCACGACCTTCACGCCGCCTCTGCGGAAGGCGATGAGGTACTCCACTTTCTCGAGCTCTGCCGGGCTCAGCGCATTGAATGGTGATGGAAGGATATCGGTGCGGCCAAGGACCTCAGACTTGAACGTGACCGGGGCCTCGGGGAACGCGGCCCATTCCTCCGCGCTCGCCGGACGGCGGTACTCCGTTCTCTTCCATCCGTCTGCACCGAGGGGCACCCAGATCGCCGCATCCAGGCTGTAGGGGCCGAGCTGCCGGAACGCGAAGGCGGATTGCTCGCTCTCCTGCGCCGCACCGATGATCACCGCGTAGATCGGTAGGGAGGTACCCGTAGCTGAGTTCGTAGAGGTCCCTTCCTGAACGAACCGGACTTCTTCCGGCGAACCGGGCGCGGCCCTGGCGACGATGCTGACCAGCAGCATCACCGCCGCCACAAACCATTTCCACGATTTCATGTTTCCCTCGCCCGAATCACAGCACGCCCGACAGGCTCCGCAGGAGCCCCTGTTCGAAAAGGGGCTTCGCTTCGAGGAAGTCGAGATTGACCTTGACGGCCGTCGACGCGACGCGCGTCCGATACAGACGCCACCCCGACTCCTCCGCGACGTGCTGCTGGACCGTTGTCGCAGTGCCCTGCTGGACGTTCGCGGTCTGGGTCTGGGAGACCGGAGTCAGAGATTTCTCGGAGAGCTGGACGTCAGTGATCATGCAGAAGGCCACCTTCTTGACCAGCGCCCCGGCAATCACCTCTGCCGCTCCACCGATGAGCCCACCGATCCCCATGCCAACGCCGGCACCGAGCGGATCGCGGCCGATGGCTGCACCGGCCAATCCGCCCACGGCAATCCCAGCGAGCGGCCCGCCCCAGCCTGCATAGAGCGAGCGTTCAATGGCCGTCTGGTCGGCCTTGCCGACATAGAGCACATTGACCTGGAGGCGGTAGTTCGCCTCGTCGGGATTGCTCACGGCCCGGTACCCTCTGGCGGCAAGCATCCCGGCGAGTGGCGTGAGGTCGAGTTCCTTGTCTGAGGTGTTGCGGATATCGATCCAAAGGGTTTTCTTCTCGGCAGCGACCGGAGGGAGGAAGATCGTTGCCGACATCCGGGTCTGCACATCGAGGTCCTTGTACTGGAGCGCGGTGACAGTGGCCGCACAGCCGGACCCCAGCAGGGCGAGAAAGACCAACGGGAAGATCCATCGGTGATGGTTCATGCTCGATCCTCCGTGTTGGAAAGACACTCTAGGGCGTGGATGGCGGAGCGGATCTGAACTGCTCGGCCATTTTCTGGGCGATCAGCTCGGCGTGCTCGGCCATGAGTTCTTTCCGGTAGTGCCAGGCGGCGTGCCCTACCGCGAGCGCCCAGAAGAAGACGCCGAGGCCGAAGAGGAACACCGTGAAGAGCGCCGTGAGATACAGGAGCGCGTTCAGGATGAAGGCGCCCCACTTTCCCCGGAGCGCGAAGTACAGCGGCGAGACGAAAATGATCGCGAGATAGGTCATACTGTTCTCCCTTACGGTCACGCTCGTGACCAACGCTTGGGATCGGAACAAAGTTTTCGTGAGGAATAGAGTAATGAGGAGTCGTGAGGATTGGCGACGTTACATTGATGAGGAAATCCCTAGGCAGAATCTGGCATCGCGCGTCCGACCGTTACAAAAACGGCCGAAGGATCGACTCGAACACCTCCCACCGCCGGCCTCCCAGGTGCTCGTACGCGTGCCTGATGAGGCGGAGCGCCCGGTGCTTGTGGACCCGTCTCAGTACTTTGCACCGCTCAAAGTCAGGCCCGATCCGGTCCCACAGCGAGAAGCACCGTCCGCCGCAGAAGACGAGGGTGTCGCCCGCGCGCGTCCATTCGAACGCCCGCTTGACCGGACCCCGGCAGAATAGACAGCGCCTCATCCCTGTCATTGGCTTCCGGTGTATAGCTGGCGGGTGTCCTCGCGACCAGGCAGTCGTCGCTCGGGCTTTGATACCCGGATAGATTAAAGAGGGGATCGCGGGGGTTTGCTACGTTACATCAGGGCCTGCGACGCCTAATGGGAATCGGAGTTTCAAATCCGGAGCGTTACAAAAACGGACGAAGAATCTTTGAGAAAACATCCCATCGGCGGCCTCCAAGCCGCTGGTAGGCGTGCCTAACAAGCTCCAGCGCACGGTACTTGTGTACCCGCTTGAGGACCTTGCAACGCTCGAGGTCGAGGCCGATCTCATCCCAGAACGAGACGCACTGTTTACTGCAAAACATGAACATCTCCCCAGCGCGTGCTGCCTCGAACGCCCGCTTGACCGGACCCCGGCAGAACCGACAGCGCGTCATGATCTCAGACATCTTGAAAACCGCATGAGCAGAGGGAAGCGCTTCCTTGAGAGGAGGCGCAACCACGTCCATGTCATACCGAGACAGCGCTCCAGCAGCATTCAAGTTCTCCCTCTCTTTTCATCCTCTTTTCATCGTGCCTCCGTACTGCTCTGCTCGGTATAAGAGACACCGGCTGACGGCAATCCTTACATTTGAAAGTCGGGTTTCATTTGTGGAGTCAGCGGGCGATGGAAGGAGAGAAGTAGCTCTATGTCGCCGCATCCCTTGGTGGCCGACCGGATACACCTGAGCATTGTGATTTAAACAATAGGGAAGAGGCTCTGCTGTCTCCGGAAGGCAACATTCGAACCCCTTGACAGATAGAAGCCGGTGGCCATAATTGAGGCACCATTTGGAACCTGGATCGGAAACGATAGCTATGGATTGACTCGACTAGAAATTGATTTTGGAGCCCGAAGCAGTTGCGGGTCGAGGCTTCGGGCTAGGGTATGGAGGAGGACGCCTTCGGAAAGTTTGTAACTGGAAGGCGTTTTTTTGCTTTTAACCGGCTTGTTCGCGTAAGAATTCGGGCGCTCGGGCGTTTTTTAGGTGTGGGTAATCAGCAAAGATTCGCTGCGAGTATGCAAAGGCACCTGCTCCTCTTCATGTTGTTTAGCGCTCTGGCGCTGTTCACGCCTTCTGGAGCATCGGGCGCTGAACCGGAAGGTTCGGGGTTAACCGGTGGAAACCCCTACGTGGATCAGAAAGACATAGCCGTCACCGGGGCAAGCGCCACAACGAAGTGGGACGAGGGGTATATCGAGGCGAAGGCGGGGGCGACGGCAGACCTCCGGCTCGCCGTGAACCGGGCTCAGGCCAAGAGTATGGCCTTGAAGGCGGCCCGCCATCTCGCGTACGAGAAGCTAGCTGAAACCGTGGAGGGGCTGAGCCTCACGGGCGAAGCCTCTCTCG
>DATEAO010000496.1:0-6305 GCA_035288345.1 Candidatus Methylomirabilota bacterium
GCACCCAGTGCTGGATCTGCTTCGTCCGTTGCCCGGATGGAGCGATTCTGCTCGATTCGTTCGAGAACCCGCACGTGGATTACGGGGTCTGCAAGGGGTGCCTCATCTGCGTGGAGGAGTGCCCCACCCACGCGATTGCCAAGGTGCGCGAGGTCCGCGAATGGGTCGAGGCGGGGTTTGACCGATGAGCGAAGCAGCAACGACGATGCTGACCGGCAACGCGGCAGCGGCGTGGGGCGCTCGCCTCGCTGACGTGGATTACGTCCCGGCGTTTCCCATCACGCCCCAGACCGAGATCATCGAAACACTCGCCCGATGGTCAGCAGCGGGGGAGATGGCAGGCCGTTTCGTCTCGATGGACTCGGAGCACTCCATGCTCACCGCAGCGGGCGCCGCCGCGGCAACAGGCGCGCGCGTCTTCACCGCCACGTCGAGTCAGGGACTCCTCTACGGGTTCGAGCTGCTCTACACGGTGGCGGGATGGCGGGTTCCGTTGGTGCTGGTCAACGTCTCACGTGGCCTCGCGTCACCCATCACGCTCGAGCCCGATCACAACGACGTGTTGGCCGCCCGCGACTGCGGCTTTCTCCAGATTCACGCCGAGACCTGCCAGGAGGTGCTGGACTCAGTGCTGATGGCGTACAAGATCGCTGAGGATCCTCGCGTGCTCCTCCCGGTGATCGTGAACCTCGATGGCTTCAGCCTCTCGTTCACCCGAGAGCCCGTGACGCTGCCCGAGCCGTCCTCGGTCTCTGGATACCTTGGAACCTACAACCCCCGGCACGCCTTCATTCGTGGAAAGCGGCCGATGGCCCAGGGCGTCTCAGTGCTGGGCGGGTCCGTCTACTCATACTTCAGATACCAGATGCAGCTCGCAGCCGAGAACGCGCCGAAGGTCCACGAAGAAGCCGCGGCCGAGTTCGAGCGACTCTTCGGGCGACGATATGGGTTGGTGGATGACTACCGCCTCGATGATGCGGAGCTGGTCTTGGTGATGTCCAACTCGTTCGCCACCAAAGGGCGCGCGGCCGTGAACCGCTGGCGCGCGAGAGGACTGCGGGTGGGCCTGCTCAGGCTTCGAGTGCTGAGGCCGTTTCCCCGGGACGCGATCCGGCTGGCGCTCGCCGGACGAAAAGCCGTGGCGGTCATTGATCAGAACCTCTCGGTCGGATTCGGCGGGATCACGGTGGGCGAGATTGCCCACGCGCTCTATGATGACCCTCATCGGCCGCCGCTCCTCTCCTATGTCGGCGGGCTTGGAGGGAAGGAGATCAGCGAGGGCGAGTTCGAGCAGATCCTCGACGATCTCCAATTCGCTGCCTCAACCGGAGTGACACCACCGCCGCGGCTTCTCTATACAGAGGCCGAGGCCGGGCAGATGCGCACGCTCCTCACGATCGCGGGGAAGGAGATTGACCGATGAGCCGGGAGCTCACGGCGTACAAAAACCTGAAAGACCTCGCGCTCAAGGAGTTCATCCTGCCGGGGACCACGGCCTGTGGCGGCTGCGGCGGATTGGAGGCACTGCGCCTGGCCGCCAAGGTGTTGGGTGATCGCGTCGTCTACGTCAACGCGGCGGGCTGCTTTACGCTCCTCTCCGTCTTCCCGTACACGCCGTTTCGCGGCTCATGGCTCTACACCACGATGGGGAGCGCCCCGGCCGGCGCTCAGGGAGTGCGCGACGCCCTCGACGCGCTGATCGCGCGCGGCAAGGTCAAGCCGGAAGACGACGTTCAGGTGGTCGTGGTCGCCGGTGACGGCGCGACATAGGACATGGCGCTCTCCTCCACCTCCGGCGCGATCTGGCGCAACCTCGACTTCTGGTACTTCTGCTACGACAACGAATCGTACGGAAACACCGGGATGCAGATGTCGAGCGCCACGCCCTACGCGGCGCGCACCCAGACCACTCCGATCACCGTGAGGACGCCGGAGGGGATGGAGCAGCAGCGGAAAGACCTCTTCGAGATCTGGCGCGCCCACAGGCCGGCGTATCTGGCCACGGTCTCGCCGCGCTACCCGGTGGACCTCTCGCGAAAGTTCGAGAAGGCCAAGTCGATCCGCGGCCCAAAACTCTTCCTCGCTGCTGCGCCATGCCCGACCGGGTGGGAGTTCGACCCGGCAAAGACGATCGACTACGCCCGCCTTCAGGTCGAGACCGGGCTCTTTCCTCTCAAGGAAGCCGTGGGTGACGGGCCAGCGGTGTACACCTATGCGCCAAAAAAGCGGCGCCCGGTCGAAGTCTACCTCCAGGGCCAGGGGCGCTTTCGCCATCTCTTCGAGCCGATCAAGCAGGAGGGGATCATCGCGCGCATCCAGAAGCATGTGGATGAATACTGGGCGAGGGTTTTAGGGGTAACGGAAGCCTCCGAATGATGCCCGAGTCGTAGGCCTCCGGGCTTCGACTCCGGCGCCATCCAGCGCCGGCGCGCATCTTGACAATCTCCCAGATCATGGCTGGCCCGGGCCATGGGTGATCATCGGGATGCAACGCGCCTCCTCGGCAGATGGTATACAATCACCTGCATGATCCCTCTCTCAGTCGGTGCTCCCGGGGTCTCGATCGGCGGCGCCGCGACGTTCGACGGTGTTTTCTTGACCGGAGTCATCGCGGGGCGGCTCGCGTAGGCGGCTTGGTCGAGCGTGTGGTCATATCTCTGGCTCGTCCCCCTTGGATTCGCGGTTGGCGCTTACGGAACACTGATCGGGGCCGGAGGGGGATTTGTCCTGGTCCCGATCCTTCTCTTGCTCTATCCCGAGGAACGACCAGAAACAATCGCGAGCATCTCGCTTGCTGCGGTCTTTTTTAACGCCCTGGCCGGGTCGCTCGCGTACGCCAGGATGGGGCGCGTCGACTACCGCTCTGGCTTGCTCTTTTCTGCCGCCACAATTCCTGGGGCCGTGCTCGGGGCGCTCACGACGGGGACGCTCCCTCGTCACGCGTTCGAAGTGATGCTTGGACTCCTGATGCTCGGCACCTCCGTGGTCCTCATCATCGGACCGGCGAGCCCTGTCTCGCTGAGACCGCGCGCGCATGCGCTCGTGGTACGGAGGGTTATGGAGGCGGACGGCGCCGCCCACACCTTCTCCTATGATCCGGTGGTTGGCGTCAGCATGAGTCTTCTCGTCGGGTATTTCTCCAGCGCGCTGGGGATCGGCGGAGGGATCATTCACGTCCCCGTGCTGACGAAGCTTCTGAACTTCCCGGTCCACATCGCCACAGCCACTTCGCAGCTCACCCTTGCCGTGATGGCGCTTGCCGGGAGTCTGGTTCACGTCGCCACGGGCGCGTTTCATCGCGGGATGAGGCGGACCGTGGCGTTGACCATTGGAGTGCTCCTTGGCGCTCCTCTGGGCGCGTGGCTCTCCTCGCGCATCCGTGGGCAGTGGATCGTGCGCGCGTTGGCTATTGCGCTTGCGATCGTCGGGCTGCGCCTCCTCATCGGAGTGGAGTAGACAATGACTCCACTCTCCAGGCTCCGCGTGGCGTTCCTGTTCATCTTAGGGATCGTGGCGGGGGGGACGTTGGGGTATCGCTACCTGGAGGAATACTCGTGGCTCGAATCCCTCTACATGACCATTATCACCCTCTCCACCGTGGGATTTCAGGAGGTGAGGCCGCTCAGCCCTCTCGGACGGATCTTCACGATGGTGCTCCTTGTGGCAGGGTTGGGGGTCTTCTTCTACACTGCCGTCGCTGTCGCTCAGCAAGTCGTGGAGGGTGAGTTTCAGCAGTTCTTTGGGAGGAGACGAATGGAAAAGCGGATCAGTGCCCTTGACCGCCACTATATTGTCTGCGGGTTTGGACGCATCGGAGAGGTGATCTGCCGCGAGCTGGCGTCAAAGCCCGTCCCGTTCGTAGTCATTGAGCGCGAGGAGGAACGCGCCCGGAAGGTAGAAGAGGCTCAATATCTCATGCTTCCGGGAGACGCGACCGACGAGAAGATTCTCCTGGCGGGTGGGGTGGCGAAAGCCAAAGGGCTCTTCGCCGCCTTGCCCACGGATGCAGACAATGTCTTTGTGACGCTCACAGCCAAGGAGCTCAACCCCGCATTGGTCGTCGTGGCTCGGGCTGAGTCCGAGCGAAGCGAGAAGACCCTCAAGCATGCCGGCGCCGATACGGTGATCTCTCCCTACGCGATGGGCGGGCACCGAATGGCCCAAGCCGCGCTTCGCCCCGCGGTGGTCGATGTCATCGAGCTGGCCACCCATCACCAGAGCCTCGAGCTTCAACTGGAAGAGATCGGCGTTCCATCCGGGTCGCCGTGCAGTGGGGTCACGCTGGGCGACTCCGGCTTGGAGCAGTTGGGCGCAATCGTCGTGGCGATCAAGCGGACGTCGGGGAAAATGATCTTCAATCCGTCGCCCAAGGAGACGATCGAAGCCGGCGACCGCTTGGTGGCCCTGGCAGACGCTCCGGGACTCAAAGAGTTGGAGCGGCGGGTCGGCGTTGGCGCGTCATCTTGAGCACCGAGCCGGACTTGAGGGATCGCCCTGACGCTGAAGAGCGCTTCGAAGCCCGCAAACGCCAGATCGGGCTGATCCTCGGCCCGCTTCTCTTCCTGGCGGTTCTGGTCTGGCCGATTGAGGGGGTGAGCCGCGAGGCGCACCTCTTGGCCGCGGTCTTCGCATGGGCCGTCACCTACTGGGTGACGGAACCCTTGCCCGTCGCAGTCACAGCGATCCTCTCATCGGTCTTATCTATCATCCTGGGCGTTGCCCCGGTCAGGAGCGTTCTCGCCCCGTACGCTGACCCGATCATCTTCCTCTTTATCGGGAGCTTTATCATCGCCGAGGCGATGAAGAGTAGCGGCCTCGACCGGCGGTTCGCCTTCGCGCTCCTGCGACGCCCGTGGGCGACCAAAACCCCCTCGCGGCTGATGGCGACGATAGGAGTGATCACGTGCGCGATCTCCCTGTGGGTCTCGAACACGGCGACCACAGCGATGATGCTTCCGATTGGCATCGGTGTTCTGGGCGCGCTTGGGCGGATAGGCGATCCCAAACAGAGCCGGTTCCCCATCGGCCTCCTGCTGATGCTGACGTGGTCCTCGTCTGTCGCCGTTGGCCTCCCGATCGGCTCGCCGCCCAACCTGATCGCCATCGGGATGATCCGAGAGCTGACGCCCCAGCGCCTCTCGTTCTTTGACTGGGTCGCTGTTACGATGCCGCTCACGCTCCTGATGCTGATTCTGGTCTGGCTGATCCTGCGCGCTCTGTACCGCGAAGAAGCGAGCACGGCGGGGGAGATCGAGCGCTATCTCACAGAGGAATATCAAAAGCTTGGCCCGTGGAGCAGGGCGGAGATCAATGTGCTCGCGGTCTTTCTGCTGGCGGCAGTGTTGTGGATGCTCCCCGGAGCGATGGCGATGGTCACCTCGCCGGACGCCCCGTTCCCTCGATTCTTTGAAGCGTATCTCCCCGAATCAGTGGTCGCGCTGTTGGGCGCTATTCTTCTCTTCATGCTGCCGGGCGATAAGCGCGGGGAGGCGACGATCAGTTGGAAGCAGGCGGCGCGGATCGATTGGGGGACCATCCTCCTCTTTGGAGGAGGCCTCTCGCTCGGGCGGCTCCTGTTCGAGACGAAGCTTGCGGAAGCCATGGGGAAGAGCATCGTCAAGATCTCCGGCGCGGAGAGTGTCTGGGGTCTGACAGCCGTCGCCATTGTGATCGGCATCTTCCTCTCGGAAACCTCGTCGAACACCGCCTCAGCGAGCATGGTCATCCCGGTGGTGATCGCCGTGGCCCAGACCACCGGCGTGAGCCCGATCCCGCCCGCGCTCGGCGCAGCGCTCGGGGCGAGCTTCGGCTTCATGCTTCCTGTCTCAACTCCACCCAACGCGATCGTCTATGGCTCAGGCTTGGTCCCGTTGAAGGAGATGATCAGGTCGGGAATTTTGCTTGACCTCAGCGGGGCGGTCCTGATCTGGCTGGGACTTCGCCTCTTCTGCCCTTTGTTCGGCGT
Source organism: Candidatus Methylomirabilota bacterium (assembly GCA_035288345.1). Taxonomy (GTDB): domain Bacteria; phylum Methylomirabilota; class Methylomirabilia; order Rokubacteriales; family DATEAO01; genus DATEAO01. The sequence goes on from DATEAO010000496.1 coordinate 5,966, forward strand.
GCTCTGATTGCCCTTGACACCGTCGGTGTCAAGGGATAACTGGGGAAGTCCGCAGCGCGACCAGAACCTGGTTAGATCTCATCAGTGGGGATGGGGCGAGCATGCCCCATGTGGGGAGCCGGCTCACAACATCTCTAGCCATCCACCCAAGGGAACCTTTCAATCTTAAAGAAACGTTCGAAGGCACACGCCTTGCAGCCTGCCCAACTGAATACACGACCAAAGGCGCTGGCGGCCGCACCGAGCAGCGCGGGCTTCGCAGACTCGTAAGAACTCATTTCAAACCTCCGGCCGAGCCGAGGGAGGGTCCAGCGGGTGGCGTGGGAGCTGCCTTCGATCG
>DATEAO010000497.1:0-6603 GCA_035288345.1 Candidatus Methylomirabilota bacterium
TACGCTTCGGGGTTCCTCCTCCCTCGGGCCTCGGGCTGCTCGCATCTCGACGCGGCGCAAGTGTGTTGTCCAAACCACAGACTTTGGGTGAACAAGTGCCTTAATCGCACCCCGCATGGTTTCCTCGTGGTTTACGGCCCGCGTCTTTCGCCTCTGACGCTCTCGTTTCTCTTTCGGGCGCCCATGCTTGGTCGCTTGTGAAAGTTGTGGCATAATGGGCTTCGGTCCAAGAAAACTCCGCACGAAAGTATAGATGGGAATTTCTCTTCCTCTCCTTGATGTCTCGCCGCCTTCCTCGGATGGAAGGAAGCCGGAGTGGCTGAAGGTCAGAGCGCCCGGCGGGCCCAATTACATTCAGCTCAAGGGATTGATGCGCCGGTTGAACCTCCACACGGTCTGCGAAGAGGCGCACTGTCCGAACATCGGTGAGTGCTGGGAAGACCGGACCGCCACGTTCATGATCCTGGGTGACGTTTGTACGCGGGCGTGCGGCTACTGCGCCGTCGCGCACGGGCGTCCGACCTGGGAAGACTGGGACGAGCCTGATCGGGTCGGACGTACCGTGGCGCTCCTCGGCCTTGAGCACGTCGTCGTGACCTCTGTCAACCGGGACGACCTGGCTGACGGCGGAGCCCAGGTCTTTGCACGGACTATTGCGGCCATCCGGCGCGAGGCGCCTCGCTGCCAGGTGGAGGTGCTGGTCCCGGACTTCCAGGGGTCGGCAGAGGCGCTCCAGAGGGTCATTGATGCTCAGCCTGACGTGTTAAACCACAACATCGAAACGGTCCCCCGCATCTTCAAACGCGTGCGCTCCGGCGGGCGCTATGAGCGCTCACTCAAGCTCTTTGCGCGCGCTCGGGCCGAGGCCCCGAGACTCCTGACCAAGTCGGGGATCATTCTCGGAATGGGGGAGGTTCGCGAAGAGCTGGTCCAGACGATGCGGGATCTCCGAGGCGTCGACGTGAATATACTGACGCTTGGCCAATACCTCCGGCCGTCATCCAAGCATGTCCCGGTGGAGAAGTTCTATCGCCCCGAGGAGTTCAAAGAGCTGGCGGCAGTCGGCAGGGAAATGGGATTTGCTCACGTGGAGGCTGGGCCACTCGTGCGCAGCTCGTATCATGCCAAGCGCCAAGTCACGAAAGCCGTCAGCACCCATCGGTTTGGCGGAACGCCAAACCGCAACATGGGTGCCCCCAGCGTTGAGATTTCGAAGAAATCTGTAGGGGGCGGTCGGCTTTCAGCCGTCAGCTCGATCGAGCCTCCATATATTGCTGAGCGCTGAATGCTGAAGGCTGATAGCTAACTATGGAATACCTTCCGATCTTGATGGTGTTCGGGTTTGCCGCGCTCGTCGCGGGCGCGATGCTCTGGATCCCTTCTCTGCTCGCTCCGAAGCGCGCCAGCGCGGTGAAGCTCGAGCCCTTCGAGTGCGGAAAGGATCCGATAGCGCTCCCCGAAGGGCGGTTTGCCATCAAGTTCTCGACCGTGGCGATCCTCTTCATCATCTTCGACATCGAGCTGATGTTTGTCTTTCCTTGGGCGGTGCTCTTTCGCTCTCTTGGCTGGTTCGGCTTCATTGAGATGTTGATCTTCCTCGGGATACTGATGCTGGGGTTTCTCTATATCTGGAAGAAGGGCGGCCTCGAATGGGACTAGGTGCCGTGGCGATAAGCGTCGCATCCCGGCGTTCTCGGTCGTCGCCAATCCTCACGTACACACACGTACGCTCCGGTTGGCTCTTCCCTCGGGCCTTGGGCTGCTCGCTTCTCCCCACGGCATTCGGCGTGAGGGAATGCAGCGGGAAGGGTTGACGCAAGTGGTTGGTAAGAGCCTCGGGAGTTTTTTTACCAGCAAGCTTGACGAGGCGATCGGGTGGGGCAGGAAATACTCCATCTTTCAATACCCGTTCGTGACCGCGTGCTGCGGCATGGAGTACATGGCGGCAGCGTGCTCCCATTATGACATCGACCGGTTCGGCGCCGGACTGCCGCGCTTTTCGCCGCGCCAAGCCGATGTGCTCTTCGTTGTGGGGACGATCAGCCACAAGATGGCCCCGGTCCTCAAGCGCGTGTACGACCAGATGTGCGAGCCCAAATGGGTGGTGGCGTTCGGCGTCTGCACCTGTACGGGCGGGTTCTACGACAATTACGCAACGGTCATGGGAATCGACACCCTTATTCCTGTGGACGTGTATATCCCTGGCTGCCCGCCTCGGCCTGAGAGCGTGATCGACGGCCTGATGAAGCTCCAGGAAAAGATTGCGACCAGCACGCAGCGTTATTAGCCCAGCGCCTCCGCTGCAACCCTTCACTCCATGAACGGACCGGCGATTCTTCTGCGCGTGGCTGAGCGCTTCGGCAGTCGCATTCTGGAGACCCACGACCGCCTCGGTGACCAGACCGCGGTGGTGGATCGCGCCGCGCTCATTGAGCTGCTTACTTATTGCCGGGATGAGCTTGGCCTCAAGTTCGACATGTTGATGGATCTCACCGCGGTGGACTATCTCAAGTATCCAGGCCGGGAAGACGGGCCACGCTTCGAAGTGGTGTATCACCTCTACTCCTTGCCCCACAACCACCGCCTGAGAGTCAAAGTGGCGTTAGAAGAAGATGACCCAGTGGTTCCCACTGTTGTTGACCTCTGGCCCATCGCGAACTGGTTTGAGCGGGAGGTTTGGGACATGTTTGGGATTCGATTCGAGGGGCATCCCGACCTCCGCCGCCTCCTCATGTACGAGGAGTTCCAGGGGCACCCGCTCCGCAAGGACTACCCGGTGAGCAAGCGGCAACCATTAATCGGGCCGAAAAACTAAGATGCTGGAAAACGTCCGCGCAATCCCCTCACCCTTCCCTCTCCCCCGAGGGGAGAGGATTGAAGGTGAGGGGGATAACTGAAATGGCTGAACGGACAACGCGAGAGATCTTCCTCGGCGAGGGAAGCGGCACCGGGAGCGGAAGCCAGCACCTTTACGTCAACATGGGACCGGCCCACCCGGCCATGCACGGGATTGTTCGAATTCTCGCGGAGCTGGATGGGGAGACGATCGTCAAGGCGGACGTCGAGATCGGCTACCTCCACCGGGCCTTTGAGAAAGAGTGTGAGGTGGGCGGCTATAACAACGCCATTCCCTACACGGACCGGCTCAACTATGTCTCGCCGCTGATCAACAACTTCGGATACGCCTCTTGCGTTGAGAAGCTGCTCGGCATTGATGTCACCGAGCGGTGCAAGTACATCCGGGTGATCATGAGCGAGATCTCCCGAATCTGCGATCACCTGACCTGCGTCGGCGCCAGCGCGATGGAGCTCGGCGCGTTCACGGTCTTCCTCTATATGATCAAGGCGCGCGAGTATCTCTGGGAAGTGGTGGAAGATGTCACCGGCGCGAGGCTGACCATCTCCTACGCGCGCGTGGGGGGAGTCAAAGCTGACCTTCCCGAAGGCTTTGCCGAGAAGGTGAGGAGGGCATTCAAAGAGACGCGCCAGGTGCTTGACGAGGTGCACCGCCTGCTGACCGGGAACCGGATCTTCATGGACCGCATGGTGGGCGTGGGCGCGATGTCGAGAGAAGAGACGGTCGGCTACGCGATCACCGGCCCGCTCCTCAGGGCCTGCGGCGTGCCATACGATGTGCGGGGCGCCAAGCCGTACTGGGTCTACGACCGGATGGAGTTTGAAATCCCCACGGGGAGGAACGGCGACAACTACGACCGCTACCTGGTGCGAATGACCGAGATGGAGCAGTCGATGCGCATTGTGGAGCAGGCGCTCGGCGAGATCCCCGCAGGCCCGACGAATGTGGACTTCTCTGGAAACCCGATTGACCCGGCTCTGTACGTCGACCGCGGCAAGACGGGGAAGACCGAAGGACTGCTCCTCATCCCGATCACGCTCTCACCAAACCTCCAAGGGCAGGAGCGGCCGGTCTATGAGCGGGTGAATGTGGATGACAAACGTGTCGTGCTCCCGCCCAAGGAGGAGGCGTATGGCTCCATCGAAGGGTTGATGAACCACTTCATGCTGATCATGGAAGGGTACGGGATCCAGCCTCCAAAGGGGGAGGCTTACTTCCCGGTTGAAGGCGCGAACGGCGAGCTGGGGTTCTATATCGTCTCAGACGGGAGCGGACGGCCCTATCGTGTGCGCTGTCGCCCCCCGTGCTTCCCCCCGATGGCCGCCCTTCACAAGATGATTGAAGGCGGGATGGTCGCCGATGTGGTCCCGTCCTTTGGCTCCATCAACATGATCGGGGGAGAACTGGACCGGTGAGGCTTCAGGAGCGCGTGGAGTTCACTGCCGCTGAGCTTCAGGAGGTGCGACGGCTCCAGTCGCTCTATCCGGACAAACGGGCAGCGCTCCTCCCCGCGCTCCAGATGGCGCAGGATAAATACGGCTACATCTTCCCCGAGCTCGAAGAGTACGTGGGAGCGCTCTTCGAGCTCACCCCGGCCCACGTCCACGAGGTCGTCACCTTCTACACGCTCTTCTACCAACAACCTGTGGGCCGACATGTGATTGCCGTCTGCCATAACCTCTCCTGCCATCTCCTCGGCGCTCAGGACGTGATCGCCTATCTCAAGGAGCGGCTCGGGATCGAGGCGGGGGAGACGACGAAGGACCAGAGGGTCACACTCCTTGCGGTCGAGTGCCTCTGCGCGTGCGAGCAGGCGCCGATGATGCAGGTCGACGACCGTTACGAAGGAAACCTCACCCGCGAGAAAATCGACCGCATCCTGGAGTCGCTGCAGTGAGTCGGTTAGGACTGCCGGAGCAGCGTGAAGAACTCAGCTTGACTGAGGCCAGCTTGGCGAAGCATCGTGTGGAACAGCGGCGTTGGGATATCCCGGCTCATCTGGTGGCTGAGACGGACCTGGAGAATCTCTCCGCCCGGGAGAGTCTTTTCCCAGGTTTCATGTTTTTTGGATCTAACCAATCGAAAAGCGCCGCGCTGGAGGACCACCCGGAATTCCCGGTAGGTGGCCGTCGGCATTTATCCTTCGAACAGCGCTCGGGCTCCTGCGGGGGTGGGATTGGCGTGGAGAGCTTGAATGTAAGGCGCGTGGGCGGCACGATTTGCACTCTGGCTGAACCGGTCGAATTCGGCCATGTACTGCTCGGCGTAGTCCAAGGCCGTGTCGATGAGGTCATCCAGCGCCGAGTCAGGTGTATCTCCCTGCGTTGCAAGGTCAAGTTCGGGGCAGAACACGACGTAAACGCCTTCGCTGGGCTCAATGATGGCAGTGAGCTTTCTTTGGGCGGGTTTCAGGACTACCGGCATGATGATCCTCCCTTTCGGACTTGATCATAGCATGCAGCTTCGTGCGCAGAGAAGGAATCGCCAAGCGCAGAGGGCCACAACCATTTACCAGAAGGAGGAGACGCAATGAGACTGTCACAACTCGTTCCCGCGCTGTTCCTCGTAGTCGTCCCGGCACTTGGGGGGGTAGGCTTCGGTCAGGAGACCGACACGAAGTGGCTCGTTGGGGTGTGGGATGCGAGGACAGCTTTCGCGGGTTTCACAATAGATGGCACCGCGGAATTTAAAGATGGGGGGAACAGTTGGGAGTTTGAGATAACGTCGGGGGACAGCGCTGGGTCGAAGGCTCGCGGCTCGACCAAGGTCTCTGGAGATTCCGTTGAAATGAAAGGGCAATATTACAGAGGTCCAGCGATGGGCGGCTTCTCGTGCTCCCTTACGCGAGCCAAGGATATCCTTGAAGGGGTGTGCGTGGGTAGCCGAAATGTCCCCACGCCGACCTCGTTCAAGAAAGCGAAATAGCTCCGAGAGTGAGCGAGAAGATCATGGCAATGAAGCAAGCGATCGCACATCCCGACCTGCCGGATGCCTCGGTGCTGGAGCGGATAGCCGACCGGCTCAAACGCGAATACCACGCGGAGCAGGTGATCCTCTACGGCTCGGTGGCCAGAGGCGAGGCTACGGAGCACAGCGACATCGACTTGCTGGTCATCGCCCCGACAACTGAGAAATTTTATCTCCGGATGGCCACCGCCCTCGGCGTTGTGCGCGAATTGAGCCGGGGTCTTCCCCTTTCACCGATCGTGCTCAACCGTGAAGAGTTTGACCGGCTCCTGAACTCCCGGAACGCCTTCGTCGAGGACATCGCCAAGGAAGGGATTCCCTTGTGACAGGGGAGCCGGAGGAAGCAAATGTGGGAGAATGGCGCCGTGTGGCCCGGCAGGACTGGCACCGACTACACGTGTTGCTCGCTGACGGCGATGGAGAGGGCGCCGGGTTTTTCCTTCAACAGGCCGTGGAGAAATTCCTGAAAGGCTTTCTCATCAAGAGTGGGTGGAGACTGAAGAAGATTCATACATTGCACTCGCTCCTCGATGACGCCGTCCGGGTTGATCCGGCTTTGGCAGACTTGCGCCCGCTCTGTGAGCGCGTGTCGGGCTATTACGTGGTTGACCGCTATCCTGGCCTTGGCGCAGAGGGACCGGACGTCGCGCAGGTCACCCGGGATATCGGGGAAGCTCGCCAGCTCATCCTTCGCCTGTTCCCGGATGAGCATCTCGACTAACAGCGGGGGAAGAGGCGGGTGAGCGAGAAGATCCTGACGCGGAACTTTCACCTTCCGG
>DATEAO010000498.1:0-2927 GCA_035288345.1 Candidatus Methylomirabilota bacterium
GCAACGTTAGAATGCCTTCATTCAGGATGCCTCCGCCAGACTCTACGCTGCTCCCGCCGGTGAGGATCAGCCCTTCGATTTTCACGCTGGCGCTGCCCTGGATGTGCATAACACGGTCGTCGGGTGAGGCATCCTGTGCGATTGTGGCTGTCCCGCCCCCTTGGACCCTTATCTTCAGGTCAACCTCGGATTGGTTGTCCCAGATATCCAGATCGCCATCGGCTGCACCGTCTTCGTTCGTACTGCCGATGGACAGCGAGTACGTCGCCCCGCTGGCGAGAGTGATTGTGTCTGTCCTTCGGTCCCTACCGGCGGGGCATTCACCGTTCATCCCGCCCGAAGGCAGATTGGTGTTCGTAGCTATAACCGCCTCGCGCAGGGTGCAGAGCCCATCATCTGCAACTACGTCGGCAGTATCGGAAACCTGGATCGCTGCCAGATCAGGAACAAAGGCGAGTTGAAAAGGGGCTATCAGCCCCATCACCAGGATCAGCAACGCCCTGCCGGTTCGAAAGTGCCGAATCGCCTTATTGGTATTCATCTTGACCTCCTGTAGCGGGGGACTATTTAACCAGTTCGGGGTATGAATCGCTGTAAAACCGCCCCTCTGGCGTTCTTCACTTTCTTGCAGTTTAGATTGACAATGTCACCCTCACGGCAAAAAAGTGGCACCGGGACCCTAAACGAACTAATATTAACTTTGATGACCATAATTATACGATTTATCTCGCGCGTGTCAAGCTGTCAGGTTGAGACTAGAGTGTGAATGCAAACTCATGGCGATCGTCAACATGGCGGCAAAACTCTCCGCCCGCTCGTCGTAGCGGGTGGCTAACCGGTGAAACTGCTTCAAGCGGTTGATCAGCTGCCCACCTGATTGCGCTGCCGATAAGAACGCTATACCCGAAATGGTCGCCTTCAAGCTGATGGTCTGGTCTTGGAAACTCTCTGACCAGGAGCGGGGTGGGCTGACCAGCCGCCAGTTCATCCGCTACCACCTGATGCGCTTGAAGCTAGGTGAAGATTTGTCATCCTTCATCACAGGCAAATGCACGAAGCATCTGATCGCTCCTCCTGAAGAATTGCTGGCTCTCAAGCCGGAACTGGCTTCGGGGGACTGATCGCTGCCCACGCCAATCGAACACTGAATCCATTGCCTGGCTGAAAAACGATCGGCCTGGGGTAGGTAGGGTTTTGTTAAAGTTCAAAGCACTCAAATCAAGCCACGATTGCCTCTTGACTTTTCAATTCATCGGTGGACCGCTCACGGATTCGCGGAGATTGTGGTATCGAATAGCTCGGAAGGCTCAAGGACCTATCCAGCGTTCCAGAATGAGTGTCAACAAGAACAGCACGATGGGGAGAATCACGCTGCTGGCGAATGCGCGTAGCGTGCCGGGGGTCCATGGCCAAGTGGGAGACTTGGCGATCAGGTCACGCTCGAGCAGCAAGCTGGCAAGACCCTTGTTGATGGTGTCAATGTTGCTGGCCGCTGGGTCTTCGAGACTGCGGTGCAGAGTGGTCAGAACCGCCTCGACTCTGGCAGCGACCGCCCCCATCATGCGCTCTTTCTCATCACGCAGTCGGGCATGCATGCCGTAAAGCGGCAGCGCAAAGAGGACGACTGATAGCATCAGATTGATACCGAGCAAGCCGATCGTTGCCGGCCCCATCGAGGTTCCCGAGCTGACAGCTACAATGTAATAGCTCAGCAGAACCAAGGCAACGGCAGTGCGCGAAGTCAGGTTCGAGAATGCGTAGAGCGGTTGTGGCCGAAGCAGGCTGACTGTGGCGGCTCGAGCGTGGATAAGGCTGACCAGGCGGAGCTGCCGGAGCGTGTGGTAGAAGAGCAAGGCGAATAACGCGTAACCGAAAAGGGCTCCCGCGAAGCCCAGGATGGAAAGCACGACCGGCATGCCAGGTGGGCCGAGCATCTCTTCAGGTGAGACGAAGAGGCCCACCACCGCAAGCCCTGCGCCAAGCAGGCTGACAGCGCGGGCAGTCCCCCTCGGGAGCGTCGTGAGCTCGTAGGACAGTCGCTCCAGTTCCAATTCCGAAACGGAAAGCACCGGCCGGAATCGATTGAGGGATCGACGAGCAACACCATCGAGATAATGGACCAACGCGATCGGGAAGAATGTGAGCGCCGCCCCGAATGCTGTTGACTCAGCAGGTGCTAACGACCGCTGGAATCTATCTCCCCAGATGGACAGGAGTACGATGAGCGCAGTCGCCGCTGCGTAAGTCACCCACGCCGGACCCGGAAGCCGATCGATCTTATTGATCAGTCGGTCGAGCCAACTCGGTGGGAACGGCGGCCGCGGTTGATTATCGTTCATCGTGGATGGGCACGCCGCAGGAGCCGGGTCAGAATAGCACCACTCAGCGCGACAGCAACAATCGGGCCCGCAACAAAGCTAAGGTCACCAAGTTTGAGCCTGAGGAGGAAACTCAAACCGAATCCGATGGCCCAGCTTAGCATACTCGCAGGGATCCATAAGACCGCGTTTGGAACCCTTGATCGAAGAGTGAGCCCCCACTGAAGGACTGACGGCGGAACAGCAGCAGCTGTCCCCAGGAGCGTGCCAAGTAGGACCTGTAGAACGGGAGGAAGGAGCGTGGCCCCCTCGCCCGAGAAGAGCAAACCCCCGGTGAGGAACACCGCCCCGTAGCCCAGGGAAGTCGCGACCACCCAGTTGGAGGAAGGCGCCAAGGTTGTCCGCATGACGAGCCACTGGGCGAGGCCGAAGGGCAGACCGAATGCGGCCCCAGCCAGAGCCGGGATCAAGGCCTTTGAGACGCTAGTGTCCGACTGAATGTCAAGGGCTTCCAGCCCGGTACCGACAACAACCCAGGAGATCACTCCGGCTCCCATCCCGATTGCCGAAGCGCCTAGCCATTGAACCGAGAACCCCCAATGCGCAAAT
>DATEAO010000499.1:0-2567 GCA_035288345.1 Candidatus Methylomirabilota bacterium
CTAAACTCTCTGCTGTGGATCGGAGACTGGGCGACACCCTCTGGCCTTAGATCCCGGTCGGACCATCCAAATCTGTAGACCGACGCCCTTCGCTTTCTAAAGAACTTCAAGCCCTCGAAAACACGCCCCGATTAATAGCCCATGGGCACACGGACTGTCAAGGAAAAAGAGTCGTATTCTGAGAGCGATTGAGAATTTCTCATATGTACAATTGGATTATTTTTTACCGTCTGTACACGCAGTTAGCCCTAGGGGGCTTGCAGAAAAGTTACGTTAATGGAGACGGGAGGGGGAAGCGGAGGCCTTCAGATCGAGAGAGAGGTGGGCAGCTTGGGAAGGAGCACCGGGGCGCCGGTGCAATTATGGAAGGGCGATCGGAAGAATTCGTTCAGAAAGGCAGCGGCTCGACGACCTCGCTCGCCCGTGGACCACCCAGGTTCTTCTTTGAAGAACGGGCGTTGTGGCCCCCGCGCGCTGGTCGCGCAAACTCTCGGGACGGGAGGTCGACCAGGAAGGGAGATTCTGGGATTGCTAAGGAGAGGAGACCGGCTCCTGCCGGCTCAGCGCTTGCTGGAATTCTTCAACAGGGTGGCTGCCTGGCGCGCGGGCGCGCTCTCTGGGTGCTCCTGAATCACACGCTCCCAGGCCTGGCGGGCGCGCGATTCGTTCCCAAGACGGCGTTGACAGATCCCCACCTTCAAAAGCGCGTCAGGTGTGTTCGATCCTTGAGGGGCCATCGCGAGAAGGGCCTCGAGCTCGGCCAACGCCCCGCGACAGTCGTCCTGCGCGTAAAGGATCTCTGCGACCAGAAATTGAGCGCGCTCCCGAAGGGGGTGGTCGGGATGCATCGCGACCAGCTCTGAGAACACGAGGAACGCGGCATCGACCTCCTTCGCCTGATAGCGCTCCATGCCGGTTCGGAAGAGTTCTTCAGCCGGCGCCGTGATCACAGCATTTATTGAGGCCTGACGGGGCGCGGGCGGGGGAACGGAGCCGCCAGAGGGAGCACCCCTCTGGGACCGGGCTTTCGACTCAAGCTCGGTCAGCCGGCGCTGCACAGACTGGAGCTGGTCCTCTCGCTCTCGCGACGACGCCATGAGCTTGGCGACTGCGTTTTGGACATGAGTGAGCTCCTCGGCGATGCGCGTCATCTGTTTTTCGAGCTTTGCTGGGTCTGAAGGCCTCCCCTGGTCAACCACGACGCGAGCCGGCGGGGCCGGGGCCTCAATCGCCGAAGGATCGGGTGCTTTCGCCGCATCCGAAACTGCGCGAACACCGTTCGCACACCCCGACAGCAGAAGCGCGAGGTAGATGATCACATGAAGCATGGTGAGAGAGGATTTGTTCACAAACATTTTATATCTGATCTTGCCAGCGTCGCTCTCGTGCCGTGTCGAGAAGCGGCATCGCATTCGGGGGCCGGGGTCAGGGGTTCGGGGTTCGTTCACCAGAGTCAGTTCTTTCGCGGTCCCCGGACCCCGAGCCCCGGTTAATCGGCGCGGCACCAGGGTCATGGCGTCTGAGACGGCGTGATCGTGACGCTCCGGACCGGCCATGGACTGGTCGCGCGAAGCTCGAGCGTCACATTCACCTCGCGGCTCAGCGGAACCTCAACAAGCCACATCCAGGGGGCGGCGCGGTCAAGCGGAGGGTAACTCCGTGCGATGTCACCGCGCGTGAAGAGATACCGATCCTCTGGGAGGTCGAATGTGTAGACCTGCTGGCCAACAACGAGTGTCCCCTCACTCGTGACCCCGAGCAGGTAGTCGATCGTTTGCGGCGGTGAGGCGCGAACCAGACGGAAAGGCACTGAGTGAGGAAGCGCTTGCTGCTCGATCGCGCGCGTGAGTCGCTCAATGGTCGCGTAAATCACTAGGGCGTTGCGCTGCGCGAGCAGCTCATTCCCCGCGGCCTCGATCCGAATCTGGAATCGCTCGGTCCTCACGGGCCGGCGTGGCTGACCTTCCACCGCGACGGCCACAAATGTTAGGAACGCCAGACCCAAGAGCGCTGACCATTTCATCAAGCCACTGGCTCTGCGCAAGCCGTCTGCATGGCCACCCAGCTCGCGCGACCCGACGTCGTCCCGCAGCTCACCGGGTACGACGGAGGGAGCGCCCCGTGAGCGACCACCTGTTCGGTAACGTCCAAGAGACACGTGAGCTTCCCGCCGGCTCGACGCACTCGGTCGAGAAACTCCTGGAAGACCGGCAGCAACGGACCACCCTCAACCTCCGCGTGAAGAGTGAAGACATTGAGGCCCGGCCTGACCGCAGCCATCAAGCGGCCGACCAGGTCACGGTGTTGACCCAACAGCTCGTCGATGGTCGGCATGGTGGTCGGGAGCTGCACGGTGTCGAGCGGTCTGCCGCCGACCAATGGCCGGAACGGTGTGACTCCCCGCACGTCGCTGGCGTAATGGAACCCAAATTCCTCCTGGATCCTGAGCGCCTCCGGCGTGGTTCTCCAGCCCGGCGCTGCGCTCGCGTGGGGCGGTCTCCCGAACACGTTCTCGAACGCGCTCACGGCCTGAGCCAAGTCAGCCCGGATAAGGGACCCGCTCAGAC
>DATEAO010000500.1:0-3027 GCA_035288345.1 Candidatus Methylomirabilota bacterium
CCGCGTTGGCGATTGAGGTGAATGCTCCCACTGAGGTGAAGGACATCCTGGCCTATGAGCCGTTCCCCCTGGACCCCGCGCAGCTCGCTCAGGAAGCGCTCAGGCGCAGGCCTGACTACATGCAGGTGAAGGCGCGGGAAACCGCAGCGGAAGCCACGGTGCGCCAGACGTTTCGCCAGTTCCTTCCTGACGTAACCGGCACCGGCACCTATGGGGGAACCGGATCGGATTTCCCGCTCGGAGAGATCTGGGCCGCGGGTGTCACGCTCTCATGGACGTGGTTCGATGGTCTGAATAATGTAGCGAGATACAGAGAAGCCAAGGCGAACCTTGACGCCGCCAAAAATCGAACCCGGGTATTAGAGCTCCAGATCCGGCAGGAGGCAGAGCAAGCCTACCTCGCGTTGGGTGAAGCCGAGGAACGGATCGGCGCAGCCCAGAAAGGGGTCGAGTCAGCCCAGGAGAACTTCAGGCTGGCTCAGGGCCGCTTCGATGCCGGAGTTGGAACGATCATCGAGCTTGCCGACGCTCAGCTCGCCTTGACCCGGGCGCAGAGCACTGAAGCTCAAGGCCTCGCGGATTTCAGAATCGCCAGGGCCAGACTGGAAAAGGCGTTGGGCCGCCGCGACTAATTACAGCACGGGCGCCCGGGCTATCGCCCGCCCGTGCTCGCGCGCATTTAGAGCCTTGTCCTGCGGACCGGGCGTCGCCACGCCCGCACCCCTGAGCTTGCGCCGGCAAAGCCGGCGCTCGAACACGCCCGCCCGTGCTCGCGCGCATTCAGAGTCTTGTCCCTGCGGACCGGGCGTCGCGACGCCCGCGCCCCCACCCGCTTCTCTTCTCAAAAACTTATGAGACAATACACAAAGAGACCACTATGAAATTCCTGACAGTTTCTACACTTCTGCTGCTCGGCTTCCTTTCAACTGCCGGTCCGGCGGTTGCTGAGCCGGCGCCGCCACCGCTGCCTCCGGGTGTCGTTGCGGTCCCGCACGGGCCATACACCATCTACGTGCCGCTCCCACCCGGAAGCACGGCAGGAGACTCATATAGTTCCGCTCCGACTCCGCCCACGCCTCCTGCCCCCCTGCTTCCAGGACGAACAATCCCGTCAAAAAAGAAAGGTGGCTATCAGGTCACCCCTCCACTCTCCACATCTCCTCCTGAGACAGAAGAAGGAGGTGGCCATTTTGTTGTTCCCCGTCCCTAACGCGGTGAACAGATCCCTGCTACCGCGTGTCCAATAAGGCGCGATCCCCTGCGGGCACCGCACATGAACGTCCTTGAGTCGGAGTGAAGCAACGACGATGAGGAGTCGGCCACCCGCCGGTTCCACCGGCGACCAATCGAATGCCGAAGCGGAACTTTTCCAGAGCCCGCAGAGGCTCGCCCGCAGCTCGTTGAGAAAGTTCCTCTCGCTCCTGTTGGGGGTCCTCGTGATTGCTGCCGCAGGGGCCGGAGCCTATGTCTATTCCACCACTCGAAACGGCTCCATCAGCAAATACCGGATCGCCAAGGTCGAGCGTGGCCCCATCATCGCAAGCGTTTCGGCAAGCGGAAACCTGAACGCGGTCATCACGGTTCAGGTCGGAAGCCAAGTCTCTGGAATGGTGAAACAGATCCTGGTGGACTTCAACAGCCTGGTCAAGAAAGACCAGCTCATCGCGCGCATCGATCCCGAGACCTTTGAAGCCAGGGTCCATCAGGCTCGGGCTGATGTAGAGTCCGCTGAAGCGGCCGTGCTCAACCAGCAGGCCGTGGTGGAGCAAAGGCGAGCCGAGCTGGACAATGCCGTAGCGGCGTTGGCGACCGCCAAGGCGAACACCGCGAAAGCTCAGGTCGCAGTCGAAGATGCGAGGCTCACCCTCGACCGCAGGGTGGACCTGCTCAAACGAGAGCTCATCGCTCAGAGCGAGAAAGATACCGCCCAGTACGCGTACCAGTCCGCGGTGGCCGCGTTGGACGCGACCAAAGCTCAGGAGCGGGCCGCTCAGTCGGCGATCCGCGCCTCCGACGCTCAGCTCCGCGTTTCAGAGGCCCAGCTGCGCGCTGCTGAGGCGAATGTGAAACAGAAGCGCGCGGCGCTCGCTCAAGCCCAAGTGGATCTTGATCACACCTACATTCGCGCGCCCGTCAATGGAGTGGTCGTCTCGCGCAACGTGGATGTCGGACAGACTGTGGCGGCGAGCCTGCAGGCGCCAGTCCTCTTCACCATCGCGGAGGACCTGACGCGCATGCAGGTGGAAACAAGCGTCGACGAAGCTGACATCGGAAAGATCCGCGAGGGAATGGAAGCGACGTTCACGGTAGACGCGTTCCCGGGCGAGGCATTTCGCGGCCAGGTGGTTCAGAAGCGAAAAGCACCGCAGGTCGTCCAGAACGTGGTGACCTACATCGTGGTGATCGCCGTCGCGAACCCTCAGCAGAAGCTGGTCCCCGGCATGACCGCGAACGTGAAGCTTGTGGTGGACCGAAGAGAGAACGTCCTGAAGGTCTCCAACGCTGCGCTCCGGTTCCGTCCTCCCGGTGAAAGCTCCTCCGAGCGGTCACAACCAACGACGCCAGCCCAGGGTACGCCTCAGGCTCGTCCACCCCAGGGTGGTGGAAGCGGGAGTGGCGCTCAACAGCAAGAGGAGTTCCGCCGCCGGCTCATCTCCGAGCTCTCACTGACCCCAGACCAGCAGGCGAAGGTGGATGCGATCTTCGCCGAGCAGCGCCAGCAGTTCCGCGCAATGCTCCAGCAGGGGCTTGATGACAGGGCGCGCGAAGCGCAGCGACGCGGGATCCTCGGCGAGGGGCGCGAGAAGATCAAAGAGATCCTGACCACTGAACAGAAGAAAAAGTTCGAGGCGACGTTCGGGCCTCCTCCGGGAGCGGGCGCCGCTCAGACCCACACCGCGACTGGCAGAGTCTTTGTCATCGGGTCGGACGGAAAGCCAAAAGCGGTTCAGGTCATGCTCGGCTTGGGCGATGGAAGCTACACCGAGATCATGAGCGGTGAGCTGAAAGAGGGGCAAGAAGTGATCA
>DATEAO010000501.1:0-3583 GCA_035288345.1 Candidatus Methylomirabilota bacterium
GGGCAGGAAGGTCGGGGAAGGAAGTCGGTAGCCGCGATCGAAATAGACCGGCAGACCGAGTGTCTGGAGCGTGTGTAGATCGCGGAAGATACTCCGCTCCGAAACCCGGCAACGTGCCGCCAGATCGGCAGGCCGCATGCCCGGAGAAGTTTTCAGAAGGGAAAGGATTTCCTGGAGGCGCTCAGCTCTCGCCATGGGAGGGCGCTACCTCCTGCTGCCGTAAGCTGTTATCAGATCGGCTCGCGCCTGTCAAGAGCAGACGGCTTTATTCTTGACCGGGCCGCATGGTTGTGGTATCTGAGCACCGGGAGGAGGGAATCAGCCGATGCGCTGTCCGACATGCGGCTACGTGAGCTTCGATCACCTGGAGGCCTGCAAGGAGTGCGGAGCCGACCTTCAGAAGGGAAAGCGCCGCGACAGTATTCCGGCATTCACCGCTGCCCCGGTCGGGTCAGGTCCGGGCGAGCCGTCGCAGAAGCCGGACGTTCGAGCACAAGAGATCGACGCCCTCTTCGCTGGGCTCTCTGCTTCGCCAGGACCTGCGCCGGCGTCCGCGCAAGAGGCACAGGAGTGCACGCCTTTCCATCTTCAGCTCGACACGCTCTCGCCGCTACCTCCCTCGCGCGGCGGCGTGGCCTCACTAGCAGAGGTGCAGACTGATACGTCGGGACCTGTCAGGGTAGACACGCTTCCCAGGGCTGGGTTCTGGATCCGGCTTGCCGCATGGATCGCCGATATTGTTTGCCTCTTTCTCGCCACCATCGTTCTTGCTGTATTGGTTTTGGCAACGATTTGGTTCGGGGGGAGGTTGGGTGGCGAGATCAACGAGCAAGTGATGGCCCTCGCCGGTTATTCAGGTGCTGTCATAGTCATGGCGAGCGGTTTTCTGTATTTCACCCTTTTCGTCGGATCGTCTGGGCAGACCCCGGGGAAGATGCTTTTTCGCCTCAAGGTCGTGCGAGTGAACGACCAAGAGATGACGTACGGCAGAGCAGTTCTTCGATCGCTTTGCTGGATCCTCTCGCTGCTTCTTTTCAGCATTGGCTTCCTGATGATCGCCTTCAATCGGCAAAAGCAAGGGCTGCACGACGTGCTGGCAGGGACCTACGTGATCCGCACTCAACGCTGGCTTTGACGCTCGCTCCACGCCTTGACAAAATTGCTTCACGGTGTTACAAAGAACGGGCCTTCCTGGAACAATTCACCTTCTTTTCAAAATCGGGCAGGTAGCTCAGTCGGTAGAGCACAGGACTGAAAATCCTGGTGTCGACGGTTCGATTCCGCCCCTGCCCACCACTTTCCTCGCAGGCCCGAGCAGAGCTGTAGAACTGCCATGTCGCGTTGAGTTTTTCTTCATTCAGTTCCGCCATAATGGTTTGGCCTCACAACCTCCTCACCCTGCACCATCGTTCGAGTCACGGAAAAAGTCGTCCTTTCCGTAATACGTGGCTCCGCTCGGCATCAGAAAGTCGTTCAACCAACTCTCAGAGAGGCTGGCCTGACGCGTGAGCACATTTCGGTCTTGCCTCAGAGGTTTTCGCTCCAGCGTCCTCCGCCTTCTCGGGAAACTCGGCCTTCTTCGGTTGACTTACAGCGCCTACCAACGCCTGAAGGTGATGCGGTCGGCGGCCTCTGGCCCCCTCGCCGACCAGGGCCTGCCCGTACCGCCTCCTGGGCTCATTGTGCTTGTCGCCGGCACGGCCGATGTCGAATGGTTCCTTAGAAGCGGGCGCCTCGCGGCAGGGAGCATTAGAGACATTCTCGCGCGGAACGGCCGGCCGATCGAGGGGTTTCACTCGATTCTGGACTTCGGCAGTGGCTGCGGGCGCGTGGTGCGACACTGGAGCGACATCGCCGCCTCTATCGCGGGCAGCGACTGCAACGGTCAAGCGGTCGAGTGGTGCCGCCGCAACCTCCCGTTCGCGCGCTTCGAGGTAAACGACCTCAGACCGCCGCTTGCGTTTGACCGCGAAGAGTTCGGCTTCGCCTACGCTCTCTCGGTGTTCACGCATTTGCCAGAGGAGCTTCAATTCGCCTGGATAGACGAGCTTCGCCGCGTACTGGTGCCGGACGGGCTCCTCCTTCTCACAATTCACGGCGAGCGCTCCTCCAAGGACTTAACGCTCACCGAGCAAGCTCGTTTCCATGCGGGGGAGTGCGTCGTGCGGTGGGAGGCTGCGGCCGGGACTAACCTTTGCTCGGCGTATGATCCCGTTTCCTTTGTGCGCGAGAAACTCGCCCGCGGCTTCGAGGTGGTTGACGCTGAACCGGAGGGAGCGAAGGGCAATCCCTACCAGGATGTCTTTCTCTTCCGCAAGCGAGCGAATTCCGCATAGAGCGTCCGAGAAGACTCTAGTCCAGCCCTCTCTGAGAAGTCATGACACGATTGCCTGCGGTGCTTCCGCTTCGCTGTGGTATGTGATGTGGGCCTAGCTACAGTTATCCAGGGATTGGCGCGCTTTCCAAAAATCTTTCAATGCTCGATTTACCGAGAATGTCATCTCAGTTGGTGTCTATTCCGTTGGACTTCTCCGATTGAGTCGTTATCGGGAATCTCTGCCCCCTTACACAAGCAGCATATGGGTAGAGGGCAGTCCTGGCGAAGCTGATACCGGATCAAAAATCCTGGTGTCGACGGTTCGATTCCGCCCCTGCCCACCATTCCTTTCTCTCGGGAACTCGCATAGTTAGCCGACCAGTGCCGACGCCGTGTGATCGGCTGCTTTTTCGCTGGTGTCAGTAGCGGTGTCAGTTGCTCCCGGAATCAAACGTTCCACCGCCTGCCGTTGGCGGGACGGTGAGAGGTGACTGTAGCGGAGGGTCATGGCGGTGGTCTTGTGGCCGGCGAGCTCCTTGATCGTCAGGAGATCGACTCCGGCCATCGCCAGTCGTGAGCAGAAGGTATGTGGGAGGTCGTGGAAGCGGAAATCGTGCAGCGCCGCCTTCGTGAGGGCCGGATACCAGAGCCGACTGAGATTGTAGTGAAAGCCCACCACGGTGGTTTCGGGACCGGTTCCCTAGGCCGGGCGAAACAGCAACGCCGGGCATGATGCCCGGCGCTCAGACCGAAGGTGGACGAGCGAAAGCCTATTCCGCGAAGGCGAACTCATAGCGCCTTCCAGGCTCCCATGTCGTCCGAACGATGACAAAGATCGGCACAGTGTCCCGGTAGGCTGCAGTCGATTCCACCGCCAACTTGTTGTGGGCGGCAAGCCCGGGATCACGCTCAGGGAGGAAGACGACGACCGCCCTCTCGGGAATGCGCTCCGCCGCTTCAGGGTGTGTCGCAAGGTAGCGAAGGAACTCCGCTGCATACGCTGAGTTCTCAGAGAAGATTGGGTTTCCCGTCTCACACCCTCCGCTCGCACTGCTCTCGCCAGCCTTCCCACATGGCCTGAATCCTGAAGATAGCGTACGTCACGGCTTCGTCCAGGTCAAGGTGAATCACGCGGGGCTCACCCTTCCCAGCGATCGGGTCCATCAGATGTTGGTGCGCCTGGCCGCCGTGATTGTCAAAGTTCACGATGGTGTGCCACGCGCCCTTGATATACGCATCGTATCGGACCACAAACCTGGTGATGTG
>DATEAO010000502.1:0-21877 GCA_035288345.1 Candidatus Methylomirabilota bacterium
AGCTCGCTGAGCTTCATCGTCAGCTTGTGGGCCAGCATGATAGGAAGCGGCATCAGCTCAGCGGTCTCGGTGCACGCGTAGCCGAACATCAGCCCCTGGTCCCCGGCGCCCAGGTTGTCAACGCCCATCGCGATGTCGGGCGACTGCCCGTCGATCGCGGTGATGACCCCGCAGGTCTCGTAATCGAACCCGTACTTGGCCCGCACGTACCCCACGTTCTTGATTGTCTCACGGGCGATTCGGGGGATGTCCACATAGCACGAAGTGGTGATCTCACCAGCTACAATGACGAGCCCGGTGGTGAGGAGGGACTCACAGGCCACGCGGCCCGTCGGATCTTGGGTGATAATCGCGTCCAGCACCGCGTCCGAGATCTGGTCCGCAATCTTGTCGGGGTGCCCTTCAGTGACCGACTCTGACGTGAACAGATATTCCTCGTGTGCTCCCATCGTCATCTCCCTCTTGGAAAGCCTAGACAATTGGTCGAGTTCCCTGGTTTTCCCTTGCTCGGGGCCCGACCGCCCCGTCAATGCCGTCCCCATGGGCGGCCACCCGGTGTGGGCGAAGTGTAAAGCCTGCCCGGAGACACGTCAAGAGTAAAATATTCTAATTATGGAATATTGCGTGGACGGTCCCAGTCAAGTTGAAATCGAATCTGAAACTCCCGTATGGGTCCAGCACACCCTTCGCGCTTTTGCGCGCGATCGCCTCGGCAAGCATCCCACCCGCTCCATCGGTGGCGAACAGCACGCACTCCTTGTGAGAGATCCCGGTGGTCTCCAGGCTCTGCCCGATGGCGCGGACAGCGATGGCTGCCGCGGCCTCCATCACGCAGACCGATCTTTGGCCCTGCCCGCTTGATGAAGGTGTTCGTCCCCACCGTCGTCGAGAGGTGCGCGACCTCGGGCCGCCTGAGCAGCTCGTGACGTGAGAGGTTGAGCAGGGCGGAGGCTCGGTCGATCGCGTCGAGCACACCGACGGCAAGGTCGTGCGGGGTGGTGTCGGTCTTCACCACAACCGTGCGCCCGTTGCCGGTCACGTAGGCATCAGTGAACGTCCCGCCGATGTCGATGTCGATGGAGTAGACGGCTCTGGTGCTCATCGCCTCCTCCTGGGTAGGAAAGGATCGGCTCGTGTAAGGCATCGGGCCACGCCCCCCTGCGGGCCGCCAGGGAGGCGTCGCACAGAACTGGTTTCCGTGGTATCGAAGACACCCGTTCAGTGATCGGCCCGTCGGTGATGGTCCGCGATGTACAACATCCCCGGCACAGTGTCAAGAGTGCGCTGCTGAGCCCCTCCTCAGAACATTGACGCCGCACGCCCGGAGGTACCGCTCGAGCTTGGAGCCTTCCTTTCCCCATGAGCCGGGATGTTCTTGATGGGGACTCGGCCGGCAGGGTCTCCACCCCCTTGCCGGCCGAGAAATATCAGGCGCCGACGCAGGCGCGCGATCGAACGAATTGGGCCCGAATCGGCGCTCTAGGGCGCAGAACTTTGTTGCACGGCCCTCACGGATTGGCGCAAGCGAAGCTCGCCGCGACCTCCGGATTGCCGCCCTGATACTGCGCGATCTGTGGATACGGGCAGAGCGGCCGTGTTCTGCCGCTGACCGGGTTGGTCGCGATGATCTCCTGCGGTTCGATGTGGTGCTCGACCCAGTTCACCAGCGGCGTGAAGACGTCGAAGACGTTCGGGCCCGGCCCGCCGCCGCAGTGGAACATGCCCGGGGCCATGTAGAGCTTGTAGAAGTCCTCAGTTCGCCGGTGGCCCATGGTTGCCCGCACGCTCTCGTAGTAGTTGATCGACATGTAGGGCGTGAGCGCCGCGTCGGCCCAGCCGTGATATTGGATGATCTTGCCGCCACGCCGCTTGAGGTGGCTCAGATCCGGATCATCGGCGTCGAGAATCCGGCGAATCCGGCGCATGCGGAAGGGATCGCGGTCGAAATCAAACTCGTCCTCCCACACATAGGTGGGACCAGGATCCGGAGTGAAGGCCATGAACTGCATGAAGCTCTCGCCGAACAGCTCGAGGAGGCTGGCTGGGCTACCCGGCAAGATAAACCAAGGGATCCAGCCGCTGGCGGGTCCGAACACTGCGGTGCCGACTGCGTATCCGGGAAAGATCAGGTGGCCGGAGGAGGTACGGGGGCCGTCGTACACTTTCCTCACGGCGTCGCGCTGTGCAAAGGTGAAGCACCCGGCACCGTCAACGTCGCCGGGACATGCGGGAAGATCGGCCAGCGGGTCGAAGTTGCACAGCCGTGGATCGGTGATCTGGCCGTCCACCAGCCCGTCGCTGCCGTCGCACTTGGCGAGTTCGGACGCGGCAAGCACGGGGAGCTTGGAGAGAGGGATCGCGCCGGCCCCCATCAACGACTTGGCGTTCCACAGGCCGCCGATCTGCGTGTCGGTGAATTCAAGGACCGGAGCGCCGGTGATCAGGCCGTCAAAATCGTGGGGAAAGCGCTGGGCCTCCATCAGCCCTTGCCGTCCGCCCGTCGAGCAGCCGACCCAGTAGTTGTACCTCGGACGCTCGCCGTAATGGGTCTTGATGAGCTCCTTCGCGGTAATGACCGTTTCGTGCACGGCCCGGTACGAGTAGTCCTTCTCGCTAGTCGGGTCGTTGTAGGCGAAAGTCGCCAGCGGGAAGACCGCGGCATCGTGGCCGGTGTCGGTGGTGGCCGTCGCGTACCCCTGATTGAGCCCCGCCCGCATCGCGGTCAGGCTGAGGCCCCCCGCGTAGCCGCCGCCGCCTACCATGTAGAACCGCTTGTTCCAGCTGGCCTCCACGGGGAGCCAGACCGCAAACCGGATGCCCTTGCCCGGTTCAGGGGCGTTTCCGATGAGGCCCCGGACATCGCAGTACTCCGGCGCCGGATCGGCAGCCGGCACGAGAGTCGCCGACGTGATCGTCGTCTGGTTCTTGTGAAACCCGTCAACCAACTCCTCACACGTGAGCGTGGGCCTGTGCCAGCCGGGAAACCACCAATGTTCGCCGCCCGCCAACGCGGAGGGGACCTGAGTCAAGAAGAACAGGCTTGCAACGACACACGCGATAGTAGTCCGCAATGCAGTCATCTTGTTCTCCTCTGGGCAATCGGCCTTGCCTTTGCCGTTCCCTGGCATTCGATTTCCGATTCTCGATGTGGTCGCCGCTTCGGATGCGTCGCTTGAGCTGATCTTTGGAACTCGGGAAGCAACACTCGAAATCGCCGGTTTATGTTCCCTTATCGCCTCCTTCGTCAGGTACCCCGGCCCATGCGAGGCGTCGGGTGCCGCCCCCGGGACTGCCAAGTCGCCCGCGGAGGGGATGGTCCGTGGCCCTGCGGGTGTTTCACGCGACATTCGCCGCGTCATCTCTGGGATGGGCAGTTACCCTCGTTCGCAGAACTTGGGGGCCGGGAGGACGGGCTTGGTCTCGGCCACCTCCTTGGGATGGACCACCACCGGCTTCTGCCCGAGGATCTGGATCATGGCGGCGGCGGCGGTTTTCCCCAGTAGCCCTTCTTCCGTGCCGACGCTGCCGAACTTGTGACGGAAGTCGTGGTTATAGCAGGCAAACGGCGAGACTCCGTCAGGCCGTATCCCTCGAACACTGGCCGCTTGAAGCGCTCGCTCCAGCGTCGCGACACTTCCTGAGGCATCGTGACGGCCGCGGAGAACTCGTAGCGGATCGACGAGAGGTCATACTGAGAGAGGTCCATGTTCACCCTGCACCTTCAGCGCATTGGCAAGGCGGTTCGCGCGGAGGTTCAACTCCCGATACGGGATCTCGATGCCTTCGAACACGATCGCGGGATGGTCAGGAAACCCATTGGCCGCGCGCTCGACTTGCCGGGCGATGTTCATGAGGAAGCCTCGCCGTTTTTGTGGGCGCAGTATAAGGGCCGGCGGGGAAGGTGTCAAGATCAAAATATTCCAATTATAGAACATCAGGCGATCGGTCACCTCGAGTTGAAAAACCGGACCTGAAGACCACAGGAGCTCGGAGGGCAAACTTCCCCTTGGAACCGCCCTCGGTGAGAAGAGGAAAAGCCAACGCCGGGTCTGATGGTCATGCTATACTGTCACTCCGTTCGGAGTTGCTTGTATCTCTAGAAAACAGGTGACGATCGGTCATGCCTAGACGTTATACGAAGATGTTTGAATGCCCGGTGATTCACGAGACGGTGCAGATCACGCTCAAGCGTCCCGGTGCGTTCGGACGGCGGGACCTCTTTGTGCAGTGCGATCAGCTTGACTGTCAGTATGTGGAGGAGAACAAGCCGCCGTGCCCCTTGACCTCTGCGATGTTCTCCGAGGAGATTCAAGCGGCTGAGGCCGCGCGCGACGCGAGAATGTTAAACGAGTAGCTTTCCTCCTATCGTTTCCTTACGCTTCACTCTTCACGCTTCACGTTGTTCTGGCATTCTGGACATTGACACCACTCCCGCAACTTCTGGAAGCTGTAGATGCCGGTGCTGTGCCCATCGCTCCAGCGGATGGAGATCGCATACCGTCCCACGAGAGCAATCGCCTCCGCTCTAAGAGTCGGTGGAATGGACCCGGGTTTGATCAGCTTTTGCCCTGTCAGCTCATGCACGCATCCCGCGCACTGACAATGCTCTCTCAGGAAGAGATTCGTGAACACTGTCTTGTGGCCGTCTGCCCAGGTGATGTGAACCTCTCTCTCGTTGACGCGGCGGATCTCCTCGGGCGTGGCGTCCATGTCTCCCCTCCACATTTCACTGCGCTCACGGTACCATACACCGAGGAGACGATCGAGCATTGACAGAGAACATGCGAGCCGAGCATCCCTTCCTGAAGGCCTGCCGGCGCGAAGCCACCGACTACACCCCGATCTGGCTGATGCGTCAGGCAGGGCGCTACATGCCGGAATATCGAGCGATCCGGACGAAGCTCGGGTTCCTTGAGCTGGCGAAGGACCCGGCTGCCGCCGCTGAGGTGACAGTGACCGCGGCGGAGCGGCTGGGCGTGGATGCCGCGATTATCTTTTCCGACATCCTGCTTGTCGTGGAGCCGATGGGCGTCGGCCTCGAGTTTTCAAAGGGGGATGGGCCGGTCATCGGGAGGCCGGTGCGGAGACCGGCTGACGTTGATCGCTTGGTGGAGGTCGACCCCGGCGAGTCGGTCGCGTTCGTCTTTGAGGCGATCCGAAAGGCCCGCGCCATGCTGGCCGGTCGTGTGCCTTTGATCGGTTTCGCAGGCGCTCCTTTTACCATCGCCTCGTATCTTGTCGAGGGAGGGGGCTCGCGCGACTTCTCCCTCACCAGGAGCTTCATGCGGGAGGAGCCCGCGGCATGGCATGCGCTCCTCGGGCTGCTCGCGCGAACGATCACTCGCTATTTGAATTACCAGATCGCCGCAGGCGCCGATGCGGTGCAGCTCTTCGATAGCTGGGTTGGCTGCCTCACGTCGGATGAGTACCGGGAGTTCGTCCTCCCGCACAGTCGCGCGACGATCCAAGGGATCGCGCCTGGGGTGCCTGTCATTCACTTTGGGACGCGAACGGGTCAACTGCTGGAGCTCATGCGCGAGGCGGGCGGTGACGTGATCGGGGTCGATTGGCGCGTGAATCTCGCTGAGGCGTGGCGGAGGCTGGGCAACGTGGCGGTGCAGGGGAATCTCGATCCCCAAGCGCTCCTCTCCAAGCCGTCAGAGTTTCGCTCTGAGGTCCAGGCGATCCTGGATCAGGCAGCCGGCCGTCCCGGTCACATCTTCAATCTTGGCCACGGCGTGCTCCCCGACACTCCAGTGGAGCACGTGATCGCTTTGGTTGAGATGGTTCACGAAATGAGCAGAAAAAAGCCGTCAGCATTCAGCGATCAGCCCGAACGGGGATCTGGCTGACAACTGACTGCTGATGGCTGAATGCTTGGATGAATAAGTTCGACGCACTGCTTCTCATTGCGTTCGGTGGGCCAACCAGGCCCGAGGAGATTCGGTCGTTTCTCGCCAACGTGACGCGAGGGCTCCCGATTCCTCCCGAGCGGATCGAAGCAGTGACCCAACACTACGAGCTGATCGGGGGCCGCTCGCCGTTGAACGAGCTGACATTTCGCCAAGCCGAGGCGCTTCGCGCGTTGCTCAAGCGTGAGGGGATCAAGCTTCCCGTCTACGTCGGGATGAGAAACTGGAGCCCGTATCTCGCGGACGCCCTGGCTCGGATGGCTGCTGACGGCGTCACGCGCGCCCTCGGAGTCATTCTCTCTTCCTTCCAGTGCGAGGCGAGCTGGGAGCGCTACCAGCGAGCCGTCGCGCTGGCGCAAGAGCGAGTGGGAAATGCTCCCGTGGTGGAGTATGTCGCTCCATGGTTCGATCACCCTCTCTTCGTTGCCGGGGTGGCTGATCGCGTGACTCTGGCAATGCGCGATGTGCCTGATGAATTGCGGAGCCGTGCGCTGTTGATCTTTACGGCTCACAGTATCCCCGTGCCGATGGCAAACGCCTCCCCGTACGTTGCTCAGCTCACCACATCGTCGCGTCTTGTGGCCGAGAAGATCGGTCACGCCCGCTGGCTGGTCGCCTACCAGAGCCGGAGCGGGAATCCGCGTGAGCCGTGGCTCGAGCCTGACATCAACGACGCGATCAGGATCGGCGCCTCCGAAGGGGTCCAGCACGTGGTCGTGTCGCCGATCGGTTTTGTCTGCGATCACGTCGAGGTCTTGTATGACCTGGACGTCCAGGCCCGTGCCACAGCCGAAAAGATCGGTCTCGCCTTTCACCGCGCGAGCGCGATAAACGATCATCCCGAGTTTATCCGCATGCTCGCCGAAGTCGCCACCGCGCGACTGGCGGCCTGACGCCGCGCCGCTATGCTTCGCCTCACTGCGTTCGTTTTCGATGTCAGATCACAGATGTCAGATGTCGGAGTTCGAACAACAGAGATCCGTCATCCGAGATTCGAGACCCGAATACAACCGACATCCGAGATCCGATATCCGACATCTCTGGGTGACATTCGCGCCTCAACGCGGTGTCAAGCCGGCTTGAAAACCGTATGTCCGCCCTGAAGGTGATTGTTGTTGGCGGCGGAATCGCTGGTCTTGCAGCGGCGCATCGGTTCACCGAGCAGGGTCGCGGCCAAGGATTAGCCGTGGAGCTCACGCTGCTGGAAGCCAAGAATCGGCTCGGCGGGACCATCGCCACGGAACGCGTTGATGGCTTTTCCATTGAAGCCGGGCCAGACTCGTTTCTCTCTGAAAAGCCGTGGGCGCTCGCACTGGCCCAGCGTCTGGGGCTCGGTGATCAGCTTGTAGGGACGAATGATCAGTATCGCCGGACGTTCGTCGTCCATAAAGGGCGGCTTCACCCCTTGCCTGATGGATTCCAGCTCCTTGCGCCGACACAGTTCTGGCCGCTTGCCACCTCGCGCCTCTTCTCCTGGCCGGGAAAGATCCGGATGGCCATGGACCTTCTCCTTCCCCGAGGCCATCGTGCACAGGACGAAAGCCTTGCCGCGTTTGTCACCCGTCGCCTGGGACGTGAGGCGCTCGACCGCGTCGCGCAGCCGCTCGTGGCCGGAATTTACACCGCCGACCCTGAACAGCTCAGTGTGGCCGCGACGATGCCCCGGTTTTTGGAGATGGAGCGGCGCGATCGGAGCGTGATCCTCGCGCTCTGGCGGTCAGCGCGCCGACGCCCCGGACCCCATGCGGCAGGGGGTGGTCCGCGGTGGAGCCTGTTCGTCACGCTCAAAAACGGAATGGCCGAGCTTGTCCGGGCGCTGTCGGATCGCCTTCCGCCCGGTAGCGTGCAACTCCGCAGTCCGGTGAAGACGCTCCGACGCGCGGATCAGCGATGGCGGGTGATCACGACTGACGGGAGCGCATTCGAGGCCGACGGCGTGGTCCTGGCGACCGAGGCGCACCAAGCCGCTCAGATCGTGGATGAGCGTGATTCAGCGCTCGCCACGCTGTTGAAGGGGATCCCGTACGCCTCTTCAGCCACGGTGTCGCTTGGCTATCGGAGAGAGGACGTTCCGCACCCGCTGGACGGCTTCGGGTTTATTGTGCCACGGACCGAGGCGCGGCCAATCCTCGCCTGCACGTTTTCGAGCGTCAAGTATCCTTACCGGGCTCCCGCAGGCCACGCGCTCCTCCGGCTGTTTTTCGGCGGGGCGCTCCACGAGTCGATCCTCAATCGAGGCGACGGCGAAATGATCGCCACGGGCCGGGCCGAGCTGGAATCGCTTCTGGGGATCAGGGCAGAGCCGGTGATCGCTCGCGTCTATCGCTACCCCGTCTCCATGCCCCAGTATCTGCTAGGTCATCTCGATCAGATCGCGGCGATCGAGGCGAGACTCCAACACCATGGCGGCCTCAGGGTCGCTGGAGGCGCTTACCGGGGGGTGGGAATTGCGGACTGCGTGCGCTCTGGAGAAGATGCTGCCGATCAGGTGCTGCAGGCCCTGAGACTTTCCAGGGCGGGTTGAACCCTCCCTGCAAGAGCGGGTCAGGGGCAGTTCACGGTATACTGAAAGACAAGCAATTCAGATCCGTTCGCCGGTACATCCGATAAGAGATGATCGACCACGACTACGATCCAGAGTATCTCAAGAGCATCTTTGATCAAACCGAAGTGCTGCGAAAGCCGATCACCGGGATCATCGCGGGGTACCACGTCCTGCCGTACATCCTGGTGGGGCCTCAGGAGCATCAGCCGAGTCGCTCTATCGAGATTCGCGGGAAGATTCGTGTGTCGCCTCGACTGATCATCTCACCGAGTCAGCTCGGGCAGACCTATGGCGAGGTGTTTGGCGAGCGCGAGGTAATGGACCAGGCCCTGGTGGCCCGCGTGTTCAGCTTCCTCTACACGCCCCGGCAGCAGGTCAAGCTGGAAAACGAAGACCTCAAGATCGCCAGGTTCGACCGCGATCCGCACTCCCAGATCAATCGCGCCCTCGATGAGCTGGCGCAGGGTGAGATCATCGACACCGGGCTGATTCTCTCTCCCAACGTCAAGCTTTATCCGATCTCGATCGACCGCTTCATCAATGAGATTCTGGACCGGGAGTTTCGGTGGTAGCAAGCTCAACGGATCATTGGATGCGGTGGAGCCTCTTCTTCGCGGACACCCGAGATCGTCTACGGCTGTTGGACGCCCCGGTCCAGGGGGGCCGGATGGCTCGCCGCGTGGTCCAGAAGTTTCTGGACGATAACGGCTTCCGGAAAGCCGCGGCGCTCGCGTATGCCACGCTCCTCTCGCTCATCCCGCTCCTCGCGATTGCCTTCTCGCTCTTCCACGCCTTCGGCGGGCTCAAGCTGCTGGAGGGCCGGGTTCGGGAGATCGTCTTCACCCATCTCATCGTGGACTCGAGCCTGGAGGTGGTCCAGTATCTGAATAGATTTCTGACCCGTATCAACAGCACCGCCGTCAACGCGCTCGGCGTGGTGATGCTGGTGGTGACCTCCGCCTCGCTGTTGAACGCCATTGCCAGCTCCTTCAACGAGATCTGGGAGGTGCGGGAGCGTCGCAGCCTGCAGACGCGCTTTACGACGTTTTTCACGCTGATCGCGTTGACGCCGCTCTGCTTCGCCCTCTCGATCTCGGCGACTGCTCAGCTCCAACAGACGGGGATCTTTCAACATCTGCCGTACGCGCGGACGATCGGCGGCTTGTTCTTCGTCATCTTGCCGCTGTTCTTTACGTGGAGCGGATTCATCCTGATGTACATCGTGATTCCCAGCACGCGGGTTCACCTCCGAGATGCGGCGATTGGCGGGTTTGTGGCCGCGGTCCTCTGGGAGATCTCCAAGCTCGGGTTTGACGTCTACGTCACCCGCGTCATCTCCTACAGCAAAATTTACGGCTCTCTTGGTGTCATCCCCGTGTTCCTGACCTGGTTATACGTGGGATGGGCGGTGACACTTCTTGGGGCGGAGGTGACTGTGGGCCTTCAACGGCAGCGAGAAAGTCGATTTCAACTCGGCGACGAGCGCGAGAGCCGCGTGATGCGGGCCGTCAAGGTCCTCACTGCTGTCGCGTCGATCTTTTCCAATCAGGGAAAGCCGGTGACCTCCCGTGAATTGGAGCGAAGCCTCGGGATGCCGGCGGGGTGGCTCTCGATGGCGCTGGACGACCTCGAGCGCCATGGGTTCATCGCCGCCATCCGAGATGGGGAGAATACGTACCTGGCGTGCCAGCCGCCAGAAGCCGTCTCCGTCGCCGATCTCCACCGCGCGATGGCCGGGACCGCTTCCCTCTCTTCCGGCGAGCGTGACCAGCTTCGAACACTTCTCACCGAAGCCGAAGAGGCCTCCCTTCACGTCTTGGCGAAGACGACGATCCGCGACCTGATCGAGCCACTCCCCCCCTCTCGATAGCTCCGGCCATGCGGATCGGATCAGTGGAGCTCTCCTCGGTTGTGCGTTTGGCCCCAATGGCGGGGATCACTAACCCGCCGTTCCGCCTCGTCGCCAAAGAGTGCGGGAGCGCGTTAACCACCAGTGAAGAGATTGCCGCGGTCGCGCTCTGCATGAGAAGCGCGCGAACCCTTGAGATGTCGCGTCTCCTCCCGGGCGAGCGCCCGCTCGCGATGCAGCTGCTCGGGCGGGACCCCGCGGTCCTCGCCGAGGCCGCGCGCGTCCTGGAGGGGATGGGCGCCGATATCGTGGATCTCAACATGGGATGCCCGGTACAGAAGGTCGTGAAGAAAGGGGAGGGGGCAGCGCTCATGCAGGATCCGAAGCACGCGGCCTTGATCTTTCGAGCCATGCGGAGCGCGATTCGCGTCCCCCTGACGATCAAGATCCGTTGCGGCTGGGATGAGCACCACGAAAACGCCGTGGAGATCGCTCGGGTGGCTGAAGCCGAAGGGGTGGACGCCATCACCATCCACCCCAGAAGCCGCGCCCAGCAGTTCCAGGGGAAAGCGAAGTGGGACGTGATCGGCGAAGTGGTGGGCCACGTGTCAATCCCGGTCACTGGAAACGGCGATGTGCTCTCGATGTCAGACGCGCGGGGGATGATGGCTGAGACCGGATGCCACGCCGTGATGATCGGCCGGGGCGCTCTCGGCAGGCCATGGGTGTTCGACCACACCTTTGAGCAGCTCCCTGCTGATGTCCGGTACGCATATAAAACCCGAATCATCCATCGCCACGCGGACCTCATCCTCTCTTTTTTCCCTGAGAAATACGCGTTGATCCAGTTGAGAAAACATGTGGCGTGGTACGTCGCGGGCTTGGGGAACTCAAACGCCCTCCGCCGGGCGATCTATGGATCACCCGATTGTCAGGCGGTGTGGAAGCTGTTTATGGAGTTTTGGGATAATGCTGCCGAATGTGAAGCGTGAAGAGTCTCTTCCTACACTTTACACTTCACTTTTCACTCTTCACTTCTCACGACGGCGAAGTCAGGCTCTGCTGTACGACGTTCGCGAACTTTGTGAGCTCGCGATTCACCTGCTGTAGGCGCTTGCTCGCCTCAGCGAGGCGCTGCTGCTGGCTGATCAGGGTCTTCACCGCGCCGGTGAGATCGCTCAGTTGCTTCTCGAGACGCTCGGACTTCTGCTGTAGCAGGGTTTTCACGCGAGCTTGAAGCCGGTTGAGATCCTCCACGGTCTCCAGTCGTTCTCCCGGCAGGAGGTAGCTTTTCCAGGCTTCCCTGATATGGGTGAGCTGGTCCGGGTCCGGATTCTGATTTGTCATTGATCGATGCCTTTTGAGTCGAGATGCGATCAAAAAGAGCAATGGGTGTGCCAGCGTAGGCTGAAATAATTTCGTATTGAGAAGTGCTCGTTGTCGCATGGAAATGTTGTTACAGCGAAATGATCGGTAAAGTCGAGGCCGTGGGCGGTCGAATGACTCTTGCCGAAGCTTCCACATTCTGGAAAAGGATTTCCGACAAACGGAGAGTTCCGTCGTGCGCGCTACTTTGAAAGTGCTAGCGGGAATGGGTGAGCGAGCGTGACAACAGCGCCGCGCCGAGGTGGATCTCGGCACGGCGCTCGCTACTGAGTGGTCTAGTGGGGCTTAGTGGCGTTTCTCTTCGCCGAAGCCGTCCGAGGAGCGATACCGATCCTCAGCTCCTGGAATATACTTCTTTTCGAGCTCCTTGAAATGGTCCACGCGCGCCATCACGTGATGGCTCTCTGTCGGATGCCCAGCTTTGACCTTCTCCAAGGCCCACTGCGCTTGCTCTTGATTCTTTGCGAGCTCGTGCATCCAGTTCCACACCGAGTACATGCCGGCGTGCGCCGCGAACAGAGTGATAAAGATGAACTTGTATCCCAGCTCACCGAGCTCTCTGAACATGAACGGGTTGGAGTCGGCGCTCCACTTCATCGATGAGGAGTAATTGAACGCGAGCGGAAGATTGGGGTGGGTCTGCCGCATGGCCTTCGCGAAGGCGATGGCCGGCTCCCGGGACGGGCTGGAGAACTCGCACCACACGAGATCCACCCCTGCATCCGCATAGGCGCGGCCCCGCCAGATCGCCTCCTCCAAACTCCCCCCCACGGCGCCGTAGCCGTCGGTGCGGGCGATCAAGACAAAATCCGAATCGAGCCGGTTTCGAGTATCAACCGCGGCCCGGAACTTTCCGATGGCCTCCTCCCGGCTGACGAGCATCTTGCCGGCGATGTGGCCGCAGCGCTTTGGGAACTGCTGGTCTTCGATATGAACCCCCGCAACGCCGGTCTTGATGTATTCCTGGACCGTTCTCATCGTGCTGAGCGCGTTTCCGTAGCCGTCGTCGGCATCCGCGATAATGGGGATGTTGACCGCGCTCGCGATCATGGAGGCCGTCCGCGCCATTTCGGTCTGTGTGAGAAAGCCCATGTCAGGCCAGCCGTTCGCCATCGCCACCGAATACCCGCTCATGTAGATGCACTTCAGTCCGGCACGCTCGGCGATCTGCGCGTCCAGCGGGGAATAGATGCCGCCAGTGAAGAGATAGGGCTCGTCTTTCAAGAGCTGCCGGAACTTCCTGCCCGTGTGTTCCATTATGGTGTGATCTCCTTAGCCTTGTAGAGTTCCCGTGAGGGATGGAACGCACCACCGACAATATCGGTCCGTCTGAATCTCGCTCGAGCAACTGGGGCAGCAGACGGTCCCGCATTCCCGGCAGTTCGTGACATCCGAGATGTGATTGACGGTCATTCCACAGTGGCATGCCGAGTTCATCGCGCCCTCCTCAATACGAGTATACTAGTTCAGCCTGAGATGGTGCGTTCCTCACGCTCAATATTCGCCCTGGACAGGAACAAAATCAAATTTATTGTTTTTATAGTCTCGATAAAGAAAAGTAATCGAGCGAAATCCTTGCATGGATCTCCGGTGCTATAATCGCGAACGGCAAGCAAGAGAAAGGAAGGATAAAACACGTGGAGATCGGTCAGATTGAAGCCTTCCTTGCGGTCGGAACGTTCGGCGGGTTCCGCCGAGCCGCCGACGCCCTGCGGGTCACGCAGCCCGCCGTGAGCGCGCGGATCAAAGCGCTCGAAACGTCGCTGGGCGTGTCGCTCTTCGAGCGAGGCCAACACGGTCTGGGGTTGTCCGCTGCCGGCCGGGCCCTGCGTCCGCACGCGGAGCAGCTCCTCCAGGCCGTTGCCCAGGCCCGCCAGGCCGTGCATGATCTTCGGCCCGCCAGCGGCGGGGCTCTTCAGATCGCGGCCGCGCTGTCGATCTGCACGTACCTTCTCCCGGATGTGCTGAAGCGGTTCCAAGTCGCCCATCCAGGCGTGATGATCAATGTCCGCGCTGGCCACTCCAAGGAGGTCTTGGAGATGGTGCTTCACGGTGAGGCGGAGATCGGCCTGGCCCGATCGCTTCACCATCCGGAGGTTGAAACGATCAGTCTTGGCGATGATCCGCTCATTCCGGTCGGCCGAGCCGCGTCCTGGCCGATGCGGGCCCGGCACGCTCGGTTGGCGGAGATCGCCGATCGCCCGTTGATTTTCTTCGATAAGGGGTCGAGCGACTGGACGCTCACCCAGGGTCTCTTCCGCGGTGCAGGCCTTGTGCCGAATGTTGTGCTCGAGGTGGAGACGATCGAGACGGCAAAGCGGATGGTCGAGCGAGGGATCGGTCTCGCGTTCCTTCCCCACCTCGCGGTGGCTAAAGAGATCAGGCGGAGGAGTCTCGTCGCGATAGAAATCGTGGATGCCAAACCGATCAGCCGCAGCCTCGATGTCATCCACCCTCGCCAACGCCCGCTCAGTAAAGAAGCGCTCGCCCTGCTTCAAGTTCTCAAAGCCGCGGTCAGCGAAGTCGAGGTGCCTCGACACGGCGCTCGCCATGGCGTCCCCCGACGCTCGCGCGCTCCACGCAGACAGAAAACGTAGCGCGCCTGTCATCGATGTATCCAATTGCTCCACGCCACACGGACGTTGGAGCCGCTCGAGGGAAAGTCCGCGGAGGAAAAGCGGAGGTCTGAACGCGCGGGGCAACCGTGGCAGCCGTCGGAGGATATCGAGTTAAGTCGTCGCTTCGACGCCGGCGCCACTATCAAGGAGCTGGCTCTGAAGCGCGACCGGACCACAGGCGCGGTTCGATCGCGCCTCGTAGCATTCACGCTGTTTAATGTCTTGCCGAACCTCGGATTTGCGAGCCCCGGACCCCGAGCCCCCAACCCCGACATTACGCGCCTTTGAATTTGGCGACGCGCTTTTTCAGATACGCGTCAATCCCCTCGGCCGAGTCCTCGGTCTGGTACGTCTGGAAGAGCACCTCGCGCTCGATGGCCAAACGCCTTCAAGGCAGTCGATCCAGAAATTCTCTGGGTGAGACGATTTGGACACCGCGGAACCTCTTCAGAGGCTGTAGGTCTTTTTTATCTCCCGTCACTGAGAAATCTACTCGGGCGGCCACGGCACATTCCAGAATTCGGTGATCCTGATCGTGCGGGGTCACCCCTGATAGGGTTTCGGAAGGTCTTACAGTTGAGGTAAGAGAGTTGATCTCTGCCATTGCATCTCTGACCTGGAGCTCGGTCCACTTGAAGCTGCCTGACAGCACGGACCTGAGTTCCTTTTGAATTGCTGGGGAGATGAAAAGTTCTACAACTCTGGCACGTGCCAAAGCTAGGATGGCCTCACAGGCGCCACCGAAGACGACCGCTGACACGTAAACGTTCGTATCAGCGACGACGCGGATCACTCTTACGTCCTTCGCTGTTCTGTCCGAACTTTATCGAGGAGGCGTTGAAGATCCGCTTCGTTCTTGAGCCCTAAACGCTTTGCAGTCTCGGTACCCCACTGTCTCAGGTGCTGCCAGCGGCGGGACGCGAGGTACTGTTGAAGGGCATCACGAATGACTTCGCTTCGGGTACGCGCCTCCTCCTTTGCAACCCGCTGTGCCTCGCGCAACAGATCGGTTGGAAGCGAGATTGTGATCGGCTTGGTGGAGCGCATGATGCGATTCTCCTTTGAGATGATTCTCTAATACCCTATGCGGTCCGTCCCAAGCGTGTCAAGACATGATTGTCACAAGGCCAAATGGCGAGCAATTCAGCTCGCCCTTTGAGTTTCTGTTTGCGCCGATGCTATCTACGGCGCGTCGAGAACCGAGCAGCCAAGGTCGCGGCGTAGGCTCGTCAGGCTAAGGCGGGGAGAGAAGGACAACCGACCGCAGCGTCCTTTTCGAGGCACGGCTTCGCCCGCAAGCTTTGGGCGCGCGGGCGTGCCCCGCTTTGCTTCACAAAGCGAAGCATGGGAGGGCGGGCGCCTGCGCTGGAATCAGGGCGGGTTCGGAAGGGGGCCGTCGAGTCCCCCTTCGAGTACTAGGCGCCCTTGAATTTGGCGACGCGCTTTTTCAGATACGCGTCAATCCCCTCGGCCGAGTCCTCGGTCTGGTACGTCTGGAAGAGCACCTCGCGCTCGAAAGCCAGCCCTTCATCGAGGGAAGTCTCCATCCCCACATGGACGGCGCGCTTGATCCTCCCAACCGAGAAGCTCGCCTTGTTGGGCGCCGCGAACTGCTTTGCGTACGCGAGCACTTGGTCCCAGAAGTTCTCCGGCTCGTAGATGTGGTTGACGAGTCCCATCTCGAGCGCTTCTTCGAAGATGATCGTCCGACCGGTTGCCGCCAGCTCGATCGCCTTGGCGCGCCCGATCAGACGCGGGAGGCGCTGCGTCCCCCCCATCCCGGGCAGCAAGCCCAGGTTGACCTCTGCCAGGCCGGCACGTCCGGCGTCCTTCTTGGCGATCCGGATGTCGCACGCCATCGCGATCTCCAACCCACCCCCGACCGCGTGGCCGTTGATCGCGGCGATGATCAGCTTGGGCGTGTGCTCAAGCCGGAGGAGCACCTCCTGCCCGTAAAGCGCGAACATGTAGCGGTACTTCGTTGAGCGGCCCCCGAGCATGTTGATGTCAGCGCCGGCGCAGAAGAACTTCTCTCCCTTTCCTCGAATCACCAGCACGTGGACATCGTCGTCCATGCGCGCCTGACAGATTGCATCGTCGAACTCGCGCAGCAGATCGTGGGTGTAGGCGTTCACGGGCGGGTTGTTCAGCTCGAGCACCGCAATGCCGCTGTCAACTTTGTATTCGACTAGGTTTCCCATCGGTCTCTCCTCATGCCGCTCCGGCCACCCCTCACCGATATCCTCTCCACACCGGGGAGAGGGAGGTGAGAGGAGGTAGTGGGTTTATTCAGGCGTTGGCGCGATCACGACCGACTTTGTCTCCATGTAGTAGTCCAGGGCCTCGGAGCCGTGCTCCTTCCCCATGCCGCTCTGTTTCACTCCGCCCATCGGGAGCTCGTCAAAGATGATCTGCGCGGAGTTGACCCAGGTCAGGCCGGCCTCGAGCCGCTCGACCGCGATGTTCGCCCTGGCGAGGTCGCTGGTCCAGATAGAAGAGCCGAGCCCGTAGATCGAGCTGTTCGCCTTCTCGATCGCCTCGTCAAGATTCCTGACTTTGAAAATGGGGAGCGCCGGGCCGAAGACCTCTTCAGTCGCCACGCGGGCGTTTTCAGGCACATTCACCAGAAGTGTCGGGAGATAGTAGTTCCCCTTCGCGTACTCGGGCCCCTCAGGCCGCGCGCCCCCGACGAGGAGCTTCGCCCCGCGACCGAGCGCGTCCTGCACCTGCTCTTCCACCTCGCGGCGCTGGCCATCGGTGTGCAATGGCCCGACCCGGGTCTCAGGGTCAAGGCCGTTCCCGACCTTCAGCTTCTTCGCGCGCTCGACCATCTTCCCGACAACGCTGTCGTAGATCGAATCGAACAGGTAGAGGCGCTTGACCGCGAGGCACGCTTGGCCGCAGTTGAAAAAGCGCCCGACCATCGCCGCGCTCGCCGCTTTATCGAGGTCGGCGTCATCGCAGACGATCATGGGGTCGCTCCCCCCCAACTCCAGCGTGACCCGCTTGATCTGATCGGCTGCAAGCGCCATGACGCGCCGGCCAACGTCCGTGGAGCCTGTAAAGCCGATCTTCCTGACCTTCGGGTGTTTGAGCAGCGCCTCTCCCACCACGCTTCCCGCCCCGGTCACGACATTCATCACACCACGCGGGAGCCCGGCATCGAGAAAGAGCCGAGCCACCTCGATCACGGTGAGCGGCGCAGTGCTGGCCGGCTTAATGACCATGGTGTTTCCAGCCAGAAGCGCTGGACCGATCTTGTTTCCCGTGAGGGAGACCGGAAAATTCCACGGAACGATCGACGCGCAAACCCCGATCGGGCGCTTGACGATCATCCCGTACTTCCCCTTGTCCAGGAGGGGAATGTAGCCGCCGCGCACATTCTTTCCCATGCCGGCGTAGTGCTCCATGGTGAACGCGAATCGCCGGATCTCCAGCACGGACTCTCGTACCGGCTTGCCCTGCTCTTTTGTCAGAAGCGTGGCCAAATCCTTTTCGCGCTGGCGCAGAAGGTTGAGCGCGTTGTAGAGGATCTCGGCGCGCTTCGCGGTCGGCGTGCCGGCCCAGGCAGGGAACGCGATAGCCGCAGCGTCCACAGCTTCATCGACGTCCTTTGCGGTGCCTTTAGGGATCGTATCGACCACTTCGCCAGTCGCGGGGTTGCGAACCTCCTCTGTGACCCCGCTGGCTGATTTCACCAGCGCTCCATTGATCACCATCTGAGCCATCTATCTCTTCCTCCTCGTGTTCTCTTGATCATATCCTCTGTCCGGTCCGAGCTCGGACTTCGCGGTCGCGCTAATTTCTGCGGGAGCGCGGGCGGGCGGAAGCCCGGGCGCCCGCGCTCCAATCAAAGCCCGGCGATCACCACGCCTTTTGGCTCGAAATAATACTCGAGGGCTTCTGGGCCGTGCTCGCGCCCGATCCCGCTGGCCTTCACCCCGCCGAACGGCAGCTCATCGTAGCCGTAGTGGAGCGAGTTCACCCAGACATTCCCGGCCTGCAGCTTCTCGATCGCGCGGTTCGCTTTCACGAGGCTCCGCGTCCAGATCGATGAGCCGAGGCCATAGATGGAGCCATTGGCCTTCTCGATCGCCTCATCCAGGTCCCTGAAGCGGAAGATCGGGAGCGCCGGGCCAAAACACTCCTCCTGGGCGATGCGCGCGCTCTCAGGGACATTGACGAGCAGCGTGGGGAGATAGAAGTAGCCGGTGTCGAACTCCGGCCCTCTCGGGCGCTCCCCGCCGATCAGCACCTTCGCCCCCCGGCTCTTTGCGTCCTCCACCTGCTCCTCCACCTCTTTGCGCTGGTAGTCGAGGTGGAGCGGTCCCATACGGCTCTCCTTTTTCATCCCGCTCCCCACGGTCTTTTTCTTGATCAGCTCCACGAGCTTGCCGATGAAGTCGTCGGCGATCGTTTCTTGCAGATAGAGCCGCTTCACGCCGAGGCACATCTGGCCGCAGTTGAAGAACCGTCCGATGTCGGCGTTCTTCGTCGCGGCATCGATGTCTGCGTCGTCGCAGACGATCATCGGATCACTCCCGCCCAGCTCGAGCGTCACGCGCTTGATCTCGCGCCCCGCCACCTCCATCACATGCCGGCCCATCTCGCTGGAGCCCGTGAAGGCGATCCGCCGGACCTTCGGGTGCTTGAGCATGGCTTCCCCGACGCTGCTCCCTGGCCCCGTGACAACATTGACGGCGCCTTTCGGGAGCGTCTTCTTCCCGTCCGCATAGGTGGCTTTCTGGATCTGCTCGATCGTGAGAAGCGTGGCCAACGGCGTGGTCGACGCGGGCTTGATGATGATCGTGTTCCCCGCGGCCAGCGCCGGCCCGAGCTTCGTTCCCATCAGCGTCAAGGGGAAGTTCCAGGGCACGATCGCGCCACACACCCCGATGGGCTGACGGATCACCATGCCGTACGCGCCCTTCTGCGGGAGCGGGACGTGGTCACCGCGCACCTTGGAGGCTAGCCCGGCGTAGAACTCGAGGCCATGAATCAGGTGATGAATTTCAAGACCAGCCTCAAAGAGGGTCTTCCCCTGCTCTTGGCTCAGGGCCTGGGCGATCTCCTTGGATTTCTCTTTGATCAGCTCCGACGCTTTGAACAGCAGGTGACCGCGATCTTCCGGCGAGGTATCCGCCCATTCCCGAAATGCGGCCTCCGCAACGGCGACCGCCTGATCTACGTCCTTGGCGTTCCCTTTGGGCACCCGATCGACCACCTCTCCAGTGGCCGGATTTCGGATTTCAGAGGTCTCTCCACTCACTGAATCAACGGCTTCCCCTCCGATCCACATCTTAGCCATCACATTTCCTCCTTTGACACTTCACGTTTCACTCTTCACCCTTCACGTTTATACGGGCAGCGTTTCTCTCGAAGATGAGCCTGAAAGTCCTCGGGAAAGAGCCTGAGCGCGCTGGTGATCGGCGGCCCCGGCATCCCAATAAGGCTACAGAACCCTTTGCCTTTTGCAAAATTTATCACTTTTTCGACCTGTGGGAGAAGGTCGGTCGTTCCCTCCCCCCGCTCAGATTTCTCCAGGATCGCTTTGAGCATCCCGGTCTCCATCCGGCAGGCCGAACACTGGCCGCACGACTCCTTCTCGAAGAAGCGCGCGATCCGTAGCAGCTCCTCTACCACACACTCATCTTCGGCGAGGCAGCGCACCACTCCGCATCCCAGTGTGGAGCCGGCGTTGACCAGAGACCCATAGTCGAGCTTCACATCGAGCTGGTCCGGGGTGAGAAACGCGC
This sequence comes from Candidatus Methylomirabilota bacterium, assembly GCA_035288345.1. Classification (GTDB taxonomy): domain Bacteria; phylum Methylomirabilota; class Methylomirabilia; order Rokubacteriales; family DATEAO01; genus DATEAO01. The sequence continues at coordinate 20,067 of DATEAO010000502.1, forward strand.
TCGACGGGCCACCGGGGAGAATCGCCTTGAGACGTGTTCCACTCCTGAGCCCACCCCCACACTGCTCGATGAGATATCTGAGTGGCGTCCCGAACGGAAGCTCGTAGACCCCCGGTCGACTCATCTCCTCGCCGAGAGTGAAGAGCGCGGTGCCATGGCAGCCTTCGCTCCCAATACTTCGATACCACTGCGGCCCCTTGAGGACAATGGGAGGGACATTGGCGAATGTCTCCACGTTGTTAACGACCGTGGGTTTCCCGAAGAGCCCGGCGGTCGTCGGGTAGGGAGGTTTCTTTCGTGGCAGCGCTTCCTTCCCCTCGATGGCTTCCAACGCGGCCGTGTCCTCGCCCGCGACGTATTCCGTGGGGGCAGGGAAGAGTGTGAACGGGATCTTCACGTAGCGTTTGGAGCGGGCTTCAGCCAGAGCGTTCTTGAGACCCCCGATCGCGGCTTCATAAGTATGGTTGACGTAGAGATACGCCTCCTCGGCCTCGATCGCGTGGGCAGCGAGGAGCACGCCTTCGAGCACGAGGTGGGGATGATGCTCCATCAACATTCGGTCCTTTAGGCTTCCCGGTTCGTCTTCTCCGCCGTTCAGGACCACGTACCGGGGAGAGGGCTCTTGGCGAGCAAACCGCCACTTCTTCGCCGTGGGGAACGCCGCGCCCCCTCGACCCAGAAGCTCGGCCGCTTCGACCATCTCGAGGACACCCTGGGGTCCGAGCTCAGTGTAAGCCTTCTCAAGAGCCTGATAGCCACCTCGGGTCAGATAGGCCTCCAGAGTTTCCTTTTTTTGCGAACTGCCGTTAGGAAAGAGAACGCCCATACGCGTCATTACCGCGCGGGCACCCGGGCTTTCCTCGGAGGGGGGCCCGCCCCCCTTCCGAACCTCCCCCGTGAGATTGCGCCGGCGAAGCCGGCGCTCGAACACAACCTTCCACGCCCGCGCCGCTGTTTCAATTGACACTTCACCTTTTCACACTTCACGTTAAAAGAGGCCGGAGTCGAGCAACTGGAAGATCAGCTCCTCGGTCTCACTGTCCACTTTCCCGGTTAGGCGAGTGACCGTCGGTCCGCCTTGGAGATATTTGACGATATCACCCACGTCTGCTTTCTGAGCACCCGCGTACCAGATCCGCTGTGGGTAGATCACGATATTCGGTCCTTGCTGGCATCCTCCGAAGCAAAGATAGGGCTTGACCGCCACGTCAGAAAGGCCCTCCTCGGCCACGCGCTGCTGAAGGGCGGCCAAGACGTCTTCGGCCCCGCGGGTCTGACAGTCCACATTTGTGCAGACGAGCACGTGACAGTTTGTGGCGCCAGCCATCTCTTGGAGCCTCTCTTATGGATGCTTGAATCGCGGGTACTGGGTCAATTTGCTTCGCCAACACTTCGTTCTCGGTCGTCGCCAGCCCTCAACGTACCACCACGTACGCTTCGGGCTGGCCGCTTTCGCTTGTCTCCCAAGTTGCTCGCCTCGCCTTCGGCTGCAGCTCGCCCCACAATCCTCGGGGCTCGTCTGGCTCGCAACTTGACCCAGTACCGGTGCCTAAACTGACCCACTACCGAATCGCGTTGCTGGTTGCACGTGGATCCTATCTGTCTCCCGCGAAAAAACGCACCAGGCACAAGTGTACAACCAACCGCTGTTGAACCCTAGCAGGATACTACCCCAAGCGGGGGTCTGTCGAGCTTTCGCCGTTGCGGGTACTGGGTCAATTTGCTTCGCCAATACTTCGTTCTCGGTCGTCGCCAGCCCTCAACGTACCACCACGTACGCCTCGGGCTGGCCGCTTTCGCTTGTCTCCCAA
>DATEAO010000503.1:0-4689 GCA_035288345.1 Candidatus Methylomirabilota bacterium
AGCGCGAACCCAGGCCAGAAGACTGATCTCAGCCAGGAAGGTCTGTCGGGATTCGAGGAGATCGAATCCCGCCTCGGATAGAGCCCGATGAAACTCCGCCTGGCCCATGTAGCGTCGTTCAGAACGCCGCAGCATCTCGAATGCGGCGGTTGGAATCAGCCACCTCAGGGACTGAATCGCCGGCCCCACTCCCTCTCGCAGCGTGATCCGGCGAAGGGTGCCCACGATGTGAGCGGGCCGGGAGTATGTCAGGAAGATTCCATGCCCCCCCGGCCTGAGCGCGCGTCGACACGCCCGTAGCAAGGCGTGGGGATCTGGATGCCAGTAGAGCGTGTGCATGCTCACAACCACGTCGAACGTGCCCGCCCCGGGAATGGGATCTTTGGCAGCGTCGAGGTGCCGGAACGTCACGTTCTCAAGCTGGCGTTTGCGGCAGTTCCTCTGTGCCACTGCAATCAAGTGTTCGACGGAATCCAAGCCGACCACGGCGTAGCCTTGCCGCGCGAGCCGGGTCGCGACCGTCCCGGTTCCGGATGCGATATCGAGCACTCTGATGGATCGCTGAGCGGACGTGTCCGAGCGCGAGACCAGCGCCGCGATTTCGTCGAGCAACTTCTCATAGGGAGGAAATCGCCGGACCACGGCGTCATACGTCAGGCCGTATCCGAGCGCGGTCAATCGCTCCAGGAACCCTCGGTGCTGCACTCGCCCCTCAGGACTCACCGCGAGCCCCCAGGAGAGCGCGCCGACAGATTTGCGGTTCATGGATGGCCGGCATCCTTCCTCACCCAGGCCAGCACGCTTGCCCGATTGAAGAACGTCCGCCGGACATCGAGGACAGTGAAGCCCGCCTCGTCAAGGTGTCTGGCGAACTCCCGTTCATTCCAGTAGTGAGGTCCCACCCGCCTTCGGACCATCTCGAAGATGGCGTTGGGCAGCATCCACAAGAGAGATCGAATCGCCGGGCCAAGGCCTTCCCGCCGTCTGACGTCGCGAAACGCCGACCTCAGCGCGATCCGGCTTCCATGATTCACGAAGACGGCATGGCCGCCAGATTTCAGCACCCGGTACGCCTGCCTGATGAGTCGGTCAGGGGTGGGATGGACGTAGAGCGTGTGAATGTTCACGACCTGGTCGAACGCTTCATCCGGGAACGTGTTGCCGTTCGCCAGGTCCGCATGTTGGAACGCGAGGTTGGAGAGGTGCTTCGCCCGCCGCCGCTCGCGCGCCAACTCGATCAGCGGAGCGTAGGGGTCGAGCCCCACGACCGAGAAACCCGCCTCAGCCATGGTGAACGCGAAATTGCCGGGTCCGCACCCGATCTCCAGCAGTCTGACATCGCGCCGAGTGACGGAACCCTGGACGGACGCTTCGACCAGCTCCATGATTTCGCGCCGCAGGGCCTTGTACGGCTCGAACCGCTCGAAGATGTAGTCCCACACCACGCCGTACCAGACCGAGAGCGTCCGATCCAGTCCTCTTTGGACTCCATCGAGCAGCGCGCCCCCCAGCACTTCGGCCGGTCGTGCAGGCCTACTCACTTCACCACCGGAGAGCATCTTTCCCTCGATCTGTTGGACACTCATTCCCGACACCTCACCTGTCAGCCGCATGAAGTCGCGTGGTTCTTGTTCGCGTGGTCAGAGCTGGGGCGGCGCGCTTGCTTCACTCGGAATTGGCGTAAGAGTCACGGCGAAACTCAAAGTAGGGCGACCCCCAGAAAGTCGCATCTCTTTTCCGTGGGCTAGGTATCGGTATGCCGTGTCAGGAACTTAAGGCGGTCGAACGGAATATGGATTTTCCATCGAGGAGTTACGAAAGATTTCCGCGGTCCCGAAGAAGGTTCTGATACAAACGATTCGATCCAGCAGCGCTCCCCCGGCGTTGCCAAAAGACAGGAGGATTTACCGGGAGCTGCCTCGCACGAAGAACAGCTCAAAAAAGACTACGCTCAGCAGCAGCGAGGTGGCGAGGGTGGCCCGCAGTCGCTCCGAAGGGAGGGCCTGCCTGTAAAGTTAGGAAAACTGGGGAAAGGAAGCGCCGGCCATGTACAAATGCAGCACGGTCTCGTCGTCTTCACACACTTCGCTCGGAGGGACGACTCGAAGGTACCCAGTCGGTGCGAGGCAGGCATGCATTTGACTGCTATCTCCTCCGTGCGCGATAAGGAGCGGCGCTTTCGCGCTCGCTGACAGCGCCAGAAGCGCGATCAGCGCGGCAATTCCAAGCTTTGATACCGCGCCGAACCGGCTTCGCCGCTGAGGGGGGGTGGTCCGTCTGAAGTGCCGACCGCACACGTCGCAGCGTCGTTTACCTCTTGCGATACGCACCAGCGTCCCCTCGAAGCAGAACGGGCAGCGTGGGTCTCCCCGTCTCCACACGACCCACACAAGCAGGGCCAGCAAGCCGACGATGACCGTGGCGGAGGTCACGTCTGTCTCCTTTCCCCACTGCAGATCGCTCAGACTTCCAGAGAATTCAGCCAGTCGGAAAACAGGATGCTCTCGAGAATTGTCGTGCCCATAAAGGTGACAACCAGCACGCCCAAGAGCATGAGCACCAGGCGGACCGATCGAACGATGCCCCCGGCTGAGGGCGCGTATCGGACCGAGACCGTGGTCTTGTACGTCGTCTTCGCGTGGAGTGGAGAGAAAAAGAATGTTCGTTCCATGGTGTCTCGGGGTATTGCAATCCGATCACCATGGATCAGTCGGGAAGAACTCTCGTGAATCGTGCCGCTTAGTGGAGAACGCTCATCACTCCAGGGGGCGCAAGAATTTCACGTTTTCCTAGAGTGAGAAACTCATTACCACGTGGTATGGAGTGGTTTACACACTCTCCGCGAGGGAGGAGGAAACGGCTCGTCAACGCTCACAGATCAAACGAGCGCCGGGGTTCTCCCCCGGCTCTCGTTTAAACGGGTGTGGTCGTTAAGCTGCGAACATTCAGCGGTGACGCCGGACGAACAGCGGACTGAAAAAGTCGCGGTGTCGTGCCACGAGGCGGTACCCAACTTCAGCACACCAGATCATCGGAGGCCAAGACAGAAACGCCGCCAGCTTCGGCCAACCGATCACTCCCAAGACGACCAGGCTCGCACGAGCTCCGCTCATGATCCTCCCGTCAGGGATGATGACGTGCACTGCTCGAGCGCAGCGCGTTGCCAGCTCATCCGTCATTGGTGGACGCGGCGCGGACTGATAGGGAACAGCCCGGATTCTCTCCTCAGTGTCTCGTCGCTTGACCCAAGCGACCATGCGCTGTCAGAGGTCTCAGGCACCGTCCCAAAAAAGCCAGTATTGTTGATCTGCCACGAACGGCCATCACTCCCGCGTGTGGATTCAGCGCAAACGGCGAGGCGCGCTTACGATGATCGCTTGAGAAGAACGACCGCCAACGGGGGAAGAGTCAGATTGAGCGAGAAGGGGCGCCCGTGCATCGGCTCGGCGTCGGTTGCCACCCGCCCCCAATTCCCCAGGCCGCTTCCGCCATACACGGTCGCGTCGCTATTGAGCAGCTCGATCCACTCCCCTTCTTCAGGGACGCCGATCCGGTAGTTGTGGCGCGGGACCGGCGTGAAGTTGCAGACACAGACGACCGGGTGCTCCGGTTTTCTCGCCCGTCTGAGAAAGCTGATCACGCTCGAGTGGCTGTCACCGCAGTCGATCCATTCGAACCCGGCCGGCTCGAAGTCGACTTCATGGAGCGCCGGCTCACTCCGGTAGAGCCGGTTCAAGTCGCGCACCCAGGCTTGGAGCCCGCGATGCGGGGGGAAGTCTAACAGGTGCCAGTCCAGGCTCACGTCGTGGTTCCACTCCCACCTCTGTCCGAACTCGCCGCCCATGAAGAGGAGCTTCTTCCCCGGGTGCCCCATCATGTAGCCGTAGAGCAAACGGAGGTTGGCGAACTTCTGCCAGTGGTCCCCCGGCATCTTCCCGATCATCGAGCCTTTCCCGTACACGACCTCATCGTGCGAGAAGGGCAGGACGAAGTTTTCCGTGAAAGCGTAGAGCATGCTGAAGGTGATCTGGTTCTGGTGGTACTGGCGATAGATCGCATCGTAGGACATGTACACCAGCATGTCGTGCATCCACCCCATGTTCCACTTGAACCCGAAGCCGAGGCCCCCGAGATACGTCGGGCGCGAGACCATCGGCCACGCGGTGGACTCCTCGGCCACAGTCATCACGTCCGGGAACTCGCCATAGATCCGCTCGTTCATGCTCCGGAGAAATGCGACCGCGTCGAGGTCCTCGTTTCCACCGTACTGGTTCGGGATCCACTCCCCGTCTCGACGGGCGTAATCCAGGTAGAGCATGGAGGCGACCGCGTCCACTCTGAGGCCATCCAGGTGGTACTTCTCGAACCAGAAGAGCGCGTTGCTGATGAGGAAGTTCCGCACTTCCCAGCGACCGAAATTGAAGACGTGGGTGCCCCACTCCGGATGGAACCCGCGGCGGGGATCGACGTGCTCGTAGAGATGGGTGCCGTCGAAGAACGCGAGCCCGTGCTCGTCGCTGGGGAAGTGCGCGGGCACCCAATCAGCGATCACCCCGATGCCAGCTTGGTGGAGCGTATCCACGAAGAACATGAAATCATCAGGCGTGCCGAAGCGGCTGGTCGGCGCGAAATAGCCCACGGTCTGATAGCCCCACGACCCATCGAACGGGTGCTCGGTGACCGGGAGCA
>DATEAO010000504.1:0-8000 GCA_035288345.1 Candidatus Methylomirabilota bacterium
GTAGTTCACTTTTTCAAACCGGCATGGAAGCCGGGACACCTCGGGAACCGGAAGGTTCGCGGGGAAACACCTACAAGGAGGTAGCCAACCATGGCTCAAGGTGATCTGACCCGAATTCGTACCAACATCGCAGCACTCAACGCCCTCAACTCCCTGAAGTCGATCAACAACAAAATCAACGTTCATCAGCTCCGGCTGGCCACAGGGAAAAGGCTCAATCAATCGTCTGACGATCCCGCAGGGCTGACCATTGCCAAGAAGCTCGATGCCCGCGCGCGCTCGCTCAGCCAGGCGCTGTCCAACGTCGGCGAGGCCTCGAACGTGTTGTCCATCGCCGAAGGTGGCGCCAACAACATCCAGGAGCTGATCGTCCAGATGCGCGAGAAGGTGGTGCAGGCCGCGAACGACACCCTGGGCACCCAGGAGCGGAACGCGATTTATCAGCAGCTCCAGGAGCTGGGTTCCGAGATCGATCAGATCGTGTCATCGACCACGTTCAACAACATCTCACTCCTGACTGACAGCACTCTGCTCACGTTCCAGGTCGGCGCGAGCGGCACCGAGGTTCTGACGTTCGATGTGGTCGGGAACTTCAACTCGGCGACACTTGCGGTCAGCAACCTGACTGTTGCCACACAGGCGCTGGCCAGTGCCTCGCTGCTGTCCATCGACAACGCGCTCACGTCGGTGTCTAACTTGCTGCAGACCATCGGCGCGCGGACACAGCGGCTCAGCGTAAAGGAGATCTCTCTGACGACCAACTATACGAACACTGAGGCGGCGCGGAGCCGGATCGAGGACGCCGATCTCGCCAAGGAGCAGTTGGAGGCTTCGAAGTACCTCATCCTCCAGCAAACGGCGACGGCGATCTTGGCCCAGGCCAACGTGCAGCCGCAGAGCATCCTCTCGCTCTTCCAATAGGAGGGGGTCGGACGGAGGGGCGCCGAAGGGCGCCCCTCCCTTCGGCATTTTTATGACACTGAGGCAGGTCACGCGTAAGGAGGGCTCTTTTCCATGACTGGATCCTTTGGTGGAGCGGCCGCCGCGCTGGCCCTGGAGTCCTATCGGAGCCAGCAGACGACGAGCGCTGCTCCGGGCCAGCTTCTTCTTCAGCTCTACGATCATGCGATCGCCGGAGCGCTGAGACAGGACCATCGACAGGTGAACGCCGCGCTGGTGGAACTGATCGGCGCGTTAAATTTCGATTACGAAGAGATTGCCGTGGGTTTGTTCAAGCTCTACGACTGGTGCATGCGCAGAGCGAGGGCAAAGGACTGGGACGAGGTTCTCAAGATCCTGAGAGAGCTTCGAGATGCCTGGGCTCAAGCAGCCACCGCACAAACATAAGAAAGAAGAACATCCATGGCTCAGTCGGTCTCAGGAGTCAATTCGGTCGAGCAGCTGATCCAGAACATTCTCGCTCTGGAGCGGCGGCCGGTCGATAAGCTCATCACCCAGCGGAGCAACCTGAACGTCAGGACTTCACTCTTCAATGATTTGAAGACGAAGCTCCTAAGCTTGCGCTCGAAGGCCCAGGAGCTCACCCAGACCGGAGCTCTGTCGCCGTTCGAGGCGAGGAGCGTCACATCGAGCAACACGGGGGTGCTCACCGCGTCCGCCTCGGCCTCCGCCCAGAACGGCGCGCACACAATTGTGATGAACCAACTGGCTTCGGCCCACACGGTCGCGTCCAACCGGTACAACAACACCGACACCAGCATCAGCGGCACGACGACAGGCACGAAGTTGTTCGATATCACCGTCAACGGCGTGACACACACGGTGTCCGTGACCGTTAATGCCGGTGACAGCGATGAAACTGTTCTCGCGAACGTCGCAACGGCAATTAACAACGCCGCGGGCAGTGACGTGACTGCGGGGGCTGTTCACCCGACCGGCGCGACGGTGAGGCTGTCTCTCGCAAGTGACCGTACGGGGACGAGCAATCAGATGACGTTTACCGACACTGACGGCCTGTTGGGGCTGCTGGGTGTCACGAACGGAGCAGCCGCGACAGACACCGTCGGCGGGTACATCAAAGCCGACCTCGGAGGGAACGAGCTTGACGCACAGTTTACCCTTGACGGCTTGAACCTGATTCGGGAGAGCAACAGCGTCAGCGATGCCCTGACCGGCGTCACGCTGAACTTCTTGTCGGCTCCGGGAGCAGGAACGCCTGTCACGCTCACCGTGGCGAACGATACCGGCTCCGTGAAGACCAAGGTCAACGACTTCATCGCCAAATACAACGAGGTCGTCACGTACCTGAACGACAAGCTGAAGGTGGACGCGCAGGCCAAAGTGCGGGGCGACCTGGTCGGACAGACTGCCTACTCCAGCCTGCGGATGAACCTCCGCTCGATGATGGCCAGCGCCGTCTCGAGTGTGACGGCAGGGAACCCGCAGACGCTCTCCGAAATCGGGATCACCGCGGATAGCTCGGGGCTGCTCAGCATCTCGGACGGCACCAAGTTCGACTCCGCACTGACAACGGACGTCCGGAAGGTCTCTGACCTGTTCAACAGCTCGAATGGTGTGGCCACCAAGCTTGAGACGCTCTTGGACGGTTATGTCAATACCGGCGGGGTGGTCGAGGGATCGAAGAATTCCGTCACCACTCAAATCAGCAACATCAATGCGCGGATCGATCGAATGGAAGAGCGGCTCGCCCTCCGCGAGGCTAGCCTGCGAAAGCAGTTTTCCCAGCTTCAGGAAGTGTTGAACAGGATTCTCCAGCAGCAGTCGTTCCTGCAAGGAATGCTAGGAAGTATCGGATCAGGTTCTTCCTAAGGAGGTCGTGATGCCAGAGGTGCTGCCTGTCCCTACGGTTCAACCGCTTCAGCAGCAGGCGGTTGAGGGGTCGTTCATGGGGCCGACCACTGTCCGCGTACCCCAGTCGCAGAAGCTGCGCGAGCAAGAAGTTACAAGCACCAGCTCGACGTCTGAATCAAACACGGCCGCGCTGGCACCGGTTCGAACGCACGTGGCATTTAGCATTGATCACGAAACCGGCGATATGTACATTCGCGTGATCGATAACGCCACGCGCGAGATCATCCGGCAGATTCCTCCCGAGGAATTTGTGCGGATCGCGAGCCGCCTGGCCAAGATGGTCGGGCTATTGTTCGACGAGCGGAGCTAGTCCGGCGGAGTACCCATGTCTGAACAGACGTTGCTTGATGCGGTAGAAGCGCAGCGAGGCCTCGCTCGTGAGATCCACGCGGTCACCTGTGATCAACTGGGCTCTCTGGATGCTGAGGACTACGCGCGACTTCAGCTGCTCCTCGATGCGCGCCAAGCGCTTCTGAGCCGTTTGAGCCCGCTCCAATTCCCGCCCGACGACTGGGAGCGCTACGCCGCCTCCCGGCAAGATCACATCTTGACGCTGCGGGCTGAGGTTGAGCGGCTGCTGAAAGAGATCCTCGTCATGGACCAGATCGCGCGCCAGAAGATTGAATCTCACAGAGACGAGCTTCAGGCTGCGATCAGGGAAGTGAGGCGCGGCCGTCAAGGGCTGGCCGGGTATCGGCAGGCGCTGGAGCCCGCGCCTCAGATCGTGGATCGCGCGCAATAAGCATGTTCGTCGCCATGAGTTCCACAAGCCCCTTGACACGCTTCCGGGCGCTTTGCTATCCTCTGGCAGTTTTTCCCCGATCCTGCTGTAAACCACTCAGCGCTGACGCGTCCTGTCGCGGACCGCGGGGGCATTTGCGCGTGGATGAACGCACCGCCGGGTTTGTGGGGCTCCCCCGATGAATCGAGCCGCGCGCGCTCACCCCCTGACCCGCCGCTGCCCGCTCATAGCGGTCCTCGTGCTTTGCGTGGCCGCGCTTGCTGTTGTGGCGGGGTGCGCCGGCGGGAATCGAGTGATCCGTCACAACACGCTTGAGACGGGCGCGCTTCCCGCCCCCTCGGCGATCAAAGATTACCCGGAAGCGCTCGCCACCGCGATCGCAGTCATGAAAGATACGTTCGGTCTCGATGCTCGCCAGGTGACACTCTACCTTTACGAGAACCGGCGGGCATTTGAGCGCGGGCTGATCGAGGCCGGCGACATCTCCCCCGCCGTGGCGGAATCGACCGTGCAATACGCGCGCGCGATCGGCACTCGGGGCAAGATCCTGGTGAACGCGGAAGAGCTGGCTCACGCGACCTGGCCAGACCGGCTTCGTCTCCTGACTCACGAGCTGACACACGTGGCTCAATTCTCGCTTTCGGGCGGAATTCGGAGCAACTCCGACCAGTGGTTGCGCGAAGGGTATGCGGACTGGGTCTCGTTTCAGCTTGTCGAGCGGCTCGGCCTGGACCGCTATGCTAGACTCAGAAACGACCTGGCAGCGCGCCTCAACCTTGCCCGGCGCCGCCAGCCGCTGCCGTCCGTTGCTGACCTCGCGTCATTCCGCGAGTGGGATGCGATTCGGGACCAGCGCGGGGGGACGGTCACGTACGGCGTGGCATTCTTCGCGGTGGAGCACCTCCTGCGGACGCGGGGCCCAGAGGCTGTGGCCAGGTACTTCAGGCTCTTTGCAGAGTCGCAGGACCGGCTGGGGAATTTCCGAACCGCATTCGGGATCGATTTCGACGACTTCGAGCGTGACTTTCTCAACGCCCTCGAAGCCGTGCTGCGGTAGAGTCTCAGGCCCCCTGTGTCGGGGGCGCGCCCCCCATCTCCCAGAGCGACCAGACTCGGGCCGTGATGTGCTGACACCCCAAGATCCGAAGCTCCCGCACCAGCCGCATGTAGGTGCTTGAGCCGATATACTCTTTCCAGGAGTCGAGACCTTCGAACTCAACGACCACTTCCACTTGGGGCGAGGTCTCCAGGATGTTCCGGTAGCTCCTGAGACTCTTCACGCCCGGGTGACTGAGCGTGAAGGGAATCCAGTCGTTGCGCGCCTTGTTCATGTAGACATCGAGATTGGCCTTCATGGCAGGAAGGTCCCAGTTCATGGCATAGACAATCACGGCGCCCTCCTTTGTGCGTGAAGCGTCTTCACTCTTCTTCAGGCCAGCTTGAGCCTCAGGAACTTCCTGGCGTTTCCCTCATAGATCTTTTGCCGGTCCTCAGCCGAGATCTCCATGGCCTCGAGGCAGCGAATCGTGTCCCGAATAAAACCCAGGCCCTTCTCCGGATCAAATGGCATGTCCGTCCCGAAAAGGACATGGTCAGCGCCGAAGAACTCCAGGCCGCACTCCATGGCGTGCTGGGCCCCGAAGAGCGCGGTGTCGCCGTAGAACATCCGATAGTAGTCGTATGGGCGATGCTTGAGCTGGCGGAGATACACCGTGAGGTCTTCATCGTCAGTGCGGGAGCCGAGCTGGTCGAGCCCGCCGCCGATACGTCCTGCGAAATGAGGCACCATGCCTCCCATGTGGTGGACGATGATCTTGAGATTCGGGAGGCGGTCGAAGTAACCCGCGAAGAGAATCCGCGACATCGCAATGGCGGATTCGTATGGCCAGCCGAAGACCCACCAAAGCTCGTATTTGGACTTCTTCTCGATCGCGTAGTCCGAAAACTCAGGACGGCGAGTCGGGTGGATCCAGATCGGAAGGTCCATCTGCGCCATCTTCTCGAAGATGGGCGCGAACTCAGGCTCATCCAGCGGACGGCCGTTCACGTTCGAGAAGATCTGGACTCCCGTGGCGCCGAGCTTCATGATGGCGCGGTCGATCTCTTCCACCGCGGCGGCAGGGTTATTCATCGGAAGGGACGCGACGAAGCCCGGGAAGCGGTCAGGATGCTTGGTGACGAGCTCCGCCATCCCGTCGTTGGCCAAGCTGGCGAGCTCGGGCGTCTCTTTTGGGGGGCCGAGCGCTTCGATCGGCGGCGAGCTGAGAGTCAACACCTGCACGTACCCCTCATAGCGGTCCATCACGCGAAAGCGCTGATCGAGGTCGATCATGACCGGGATCTCCCGGACGCGCTTCTGCATGTAGGCCGATTTGCCAGCCACAGCGAGCATTCGCTCGTAGAAAGGTTTGGGGAAGATGTGGGGGAAGATGTCGATTTTCATGTGCTCATCCGTGTCCTTGTTCGGGTGGGATTCGAAACGTTCATTCTCGTATGAGCCGGCTTCACCCCATTGCGCGCATTTGCGTCCTCGCCCGCGCGTGGGCGAGGAACATTCCCGCAGCGCTGAGAATACGGCCTCAGTGAGCGCCCGTCAAGACCCCTGAGTGGTCGCCATTGCAAAGCTTGAAAAGAATTCTACAATAGCGCCATGGTCCACTGTCTGGGAGAATCATCTAGTCCAAGCGCGCTCGAGTGGGCGCACCCCCTTGTGCGTGAGTGGTTCCAGGGCCGGTTCGGGACGCCGACTGAGCCTCAGGCCGAGGGATGGCCACACATCCTGGCCGGCCACCCGACACTCATCTCGGCGCCAACGGGCTCCGGGAAAACGTTCGCCGCCTTTCTCATCTTCATCGACCGCCTGGTCCGCAAAGCCCTTGAAGGGGGCTTGCTCGACCGCACCGAGGTCCTCTATGTCTCGCCATTGAAGGCGCTCAGCAACGACATCCAAAAGAACCTGCAAGGCCCTCTGGCTGAGATTCTTCAGCTCGCGGGCGAGCGCGGGCTGCTGATGCCCGAGATTCGGATCGCGGTCCGCACCGGCGACACGCTGGTGCATGAGCGGCGCGCGATGCTCAAGCAGCCGCCTCACATCCTGGTCACTACGCCGGAGTCGCTCTACATCCTGCTTACCGCAGAGAAGAGCCGGGCGATCCTGCGCAATGTCGAGACGGTGATCGTCGATGAGATCCACGCTGTGGCGGACGACAAGCGCGGCGCGCACCTCGCGCTCTCGCTGGAACGGCTGGATGCTCTGGCCAAGCGCCGCGTGGTGCGCATCGGGCTGTCCGCCACCCAGAAGCCGATTGAGGTGATCGGGCAGTTCTTAACCGGAGCCGGCCGACCCGAGCCGGTCATCGTGAACATCGGGCATCGACGTCAGCTCGATCTCGCGGTTGAGCTGCCCGCCAGCGAGATCGGGCCTGTCGCCTCGAACGAGATGTGGGGCGAGATCTACGACCGGATAGCTGACCTGGCCCGACAGCACCGCTCCACGTTGGTCTTCGTGAACACGCGGCGCCTGGTGGAGCGCGTCTCACATCAGATGGCTGAGCGCTTGGGGCAGGATGCGGTCGCGGCCCACCACGGCAGCCTGTCGAGAAAGCTGCGCCTCGCGGCCGAGAAGCGGCTGAAGTCAGGAGAGATCAAGCTCCTGGTGGCAACCGCCTCGCTCGAGCTGGGGATCGACATCGGCACAGTGGATCTCGTCTGCCAGATCGGCTCACCGCGATCGATCGCTGTCGCGCTCCAGCGCATCGGGCGGGGTGGCCACTGGCGCGGCGCAATTCCAAAAGGAAGGCTCTTCGCCACGACGAGAGACGAGCTGATGGAGTGCGCGGCGCTGGTCAGGGCCATTCGCCACGGCGAGCTGGATCAGCTCATGATTCCTGAGTCCCCGCTGGACGTGCTGGCCCAGCAGATCGTCGCGAGCTGCTCGGCGGAGGAGTGGTTGGAGGACGAGCTGTTCAATCTTGTGCGCTGGGCCTACCCGTACCGCTCGCTCTCCCGCGCGGAGTTTGAAGAGATCCTCGAGATGCTCTCGGAAGGGATCGCGGCGCGCCGCGGCCGCTACGGGGCATACCTCTTCCGCGATCGGGTCAACAAGCGCTTGAGGGGACGGCGCGGGAGTCGGCTCGCGGCGATCACCAACGGCGGCGCCATCCCCGAGACGGCGCTCTTTACCGTCGTGGCCCAGCCTGAGGGGACAGTGATCGGCACGCTCGACGAGGACTTTGCGGTCGAGAGCCTGAGCGGTGACGTGATGCTTCTCGGCAATAGCTCATGGCGCATTCGCAGGGTGGAGGCGTCTGCGGGGCGAGTCCTGGTTGAAGACGCCCATGGCGCAGCGCCCACCGTCCCGTTCTGGCGTGGTGAAGCCCCGGCCCGCACCGCGGAGCTTTCCGCTCACGTGGCTGAGCTGCGGGCG
>DATEAO010000505.1:0-7112 GCA_035288345.1 Candidatus Methylomirabilota bacterium
GGGGAGGTCTCCGTACGCGACGCCAAGGTTGTTCTGCGCCGTGGCCCAGTCCACCGGAAAGTCGCGCTCGGTGTAGACTCGGAGCGCTGCCTCAAAGCACCCGATCGCCCGCTGGAGGTTCGCCCCCCGATCGCCCGTGAGGAGGTTCCGATACGCGATGCCGAGGTTGTTCTGCGTCGCGGCCCACTGCACCGGGAAGTCGCGCTCGGTGTAGACCCGGAGCGCTGCCTCAAAGCACTCGATCGCCCGCTGGAGGTTCGCCCCCCGGTCCCCCGTGGGGAGCTCTGCGTACGCCAGACCGAGGTTGTTCTGGCATCCGGCAACGAGCAGTCCATCTTTAAGCGCCTCCGCAGCTAAGAGCCCCTGCTGGTCCCGCAACAATAGCTCGGCAAATGCAGCCTTCATGCGGAGATACGTTTCGAAGGCGTTGCAGTATCTGACGACTAGTCGGTGCTCACGTGTCTCCAACATCGTTTCGAGACCGGCGCGGATGTTTTCGATGTCGGCAGTTATCCGGTCGATACCGGCCATCTGCTCTTTGCCGCGGATTTGATCGTCGGCCCGATCAAGAATCTTCAAGAAGTGCTTCGCGTGTTCCATTTGAAACTCTGCCATTTGATCCCCGCACTTCTCAGCAGCGTACTCCCGTACCGTCGGAAGCATCCGATAGCGGGTCTTCCCCATGGATTCACTCCAGGAAAGAAAAGATAGCTCCTGAAGAGAGCGTAGCAACGCCGATGCGTTCTCCATCTGGCAGACTTGGGCCACGTCGTCCGCGAAGAACCCCCCGACGAACACACACACCTTGGGAAGGAGCGCTTTTTCCTGCTCGGACACCAGATTGAATGACCACTCGACACATGCCTTGACGCTCGCGTGTCGTTTCTCCTCCGCTCCCGGCCCCGCGCGCTTGAGATATTCGAAGCGATTATGCTTCAAGCCATCCCTGAGTTCAGGGAACGCGACTCGATCCGCCCAGGCCGCAGCCATCTCGATAGACAGCGGAATACCATCGGTGAGATCAAGGATCTCGGCAACGAGCTGAGTTTCACGTTGGCTCGGGTCCCAGCCTGACTTCTTCAACCGAGCCCGATCAAGAAAGAGTTCAAAGCTATCGAGCTGCCTGAGAGTCTCCGCAGTGGCAGAGAGCGCCGCCGGTGCCGCCATCGGCTGAACCTCAATCTGCCGTTCTCCCGTCACTCCAATAAGTCGTTGAGAGGTAACCAACAGGCGGAGGCCTGGACATTGCCGTAGCAACTGATCGGCGAATGGCGCAACCGACATGACAGCTTCGAAGTTATCCAGAACTAAGAGCAGCCTGCGGTTTCTCAAGCTCTCCAGTAGCGCTGTGGCCTCATCGGGAAAGCCTGCGGGTCTGAGATCAAGCTTCATTATCAACTCAGAGACGACGGACTCTTTGGAATCACGAATATTCGCCAACTCCGCAAAAAGGACACCGTCCTCGAAATGTTGGCTGACGCGAGCGGCAACCTCATCAGCCAGCCGTGTCTTGCCGATCCCTCCCATTCCCTTGAGAGTAACGAGACGGTGCTTCAGAACCGCATCCATGATAGTGGTGATCTCAGCGTCTCTGCCGATAAACCGAGTGGGAAAGCGAGATGCCTCCAGCCAGGCACGACCCGACGGTCGCTCGGGCGCTTTCCCAGTCCAAAGAACTTCAAAGATCCGAAGGCGGCCGAGACCCTTTAGCTCCCACTGCCCCCAGTCGTGGACTCCTTTGGGTTTGGCCATGGTTCTGGTCTCTTCGGAGATCAGTATTTGCCCTCCACCCGCCAGACCCTCAACGCGTGCTGCCGTATTCACGTCAGTACCTGAAAGGTCTATCAGCTTCGAAACGGTGTCACGATAAACAATTGGGGTACCAGTGTGGAGCCCAATCCTGACCTGAAGGAAGCCTTGACCGACGGGGATCGGCGATTCAATCAGCCGTTGCTGGATTCCCAAAGCGCAATCCACAGCGTTGGCTGGTATCGCAAACCCAACTAGGAAAGCATCGCCAATCGTCTTCAGCTCTCGGCCATTGTGGGCAGCAATACATTGCCTTATGAGTTCGTTATGGCGCTCACGGACCTCGAAATAGGCTTGGTCTCCCACCTCAGCCGTGAGCTTCGTAGAGTCCACGATGTCGGTGAACATCATAGTAATGACGCCTCCGGTAAGAGGCATCACCTGCTGGAGCACAGCAGGGTCAATTTTCGCCAGTAGTGCTTTCAGATGATCTGGAAGAAGCTCCTCGTCTTCTGGCATTTGAAACTCAAGAAGATTTGTTCTCAGCGGCAATCAGGCACGTGAAGGTGAAGTGCTCGGGGTAGAGATCGTGAAAGGTGACTGAACAAAACCCGGCGGATTCGAGGGCGGCGCGGGCTTCGTCTTCTGTGAAGCGCACCTCCAGAGGCGGGCCTTCCGAGGTGGGGATCTTCTTCCAGTCTGAGACGACCACGATCCCGCCAGGTCTCAAGATGCGGCGGACCTCCCGAAGAGACGCCTTCAGATCGTTGAACTCGTGGAGCATATTGATGAGCAGGACGGCGCCCACGCTCGCGTCATTGAGCGGCAGCTTGGGCTCGCCCGTTTGAATCACGTGGAGGTTTCTGATCTTCCCAACGCGTTCGCGGAGGATCGCGAGCATTTCGGCCGACGTGTCCAGAGCGTAAACCTCTCCTTGTCCAGCCAGTGCTTGTGCCAGGGGAATCGCAAAGTAGCCCGTGCCTGCGCCCACGTCAGCCACCGCGGTAATCTTCTTGAGGTCGAGAAGATCAAGCAGAGGCTTCCAGTGCTGGCGCGCATCCCGCTCAGCAGAATGAAGCCGCCCCGCGCGCTCAGGCCGAAACTTATGCCCGTGTCCATGACCGTGCCCGTGTTCGTGTCCGTGTGCCATGTTCAGATAGATTTCACTCTCGGTAGATGTCTTTTCGATGGCGGACTCGGTAAAGAACCACGTCCCGCCTGACTATATCGTAGCGCACGCGGTAGGGCCACACTTCAAGCCGCCATTGACCCACCCCTTTACCTTTGAGCTTCTTGATTTTCGGCGGAGGACCAAAGGGGCTGTTTCAAGTCGCTTAATCGCTTCGAGAATCTTATTTTGAATGGCGGCAGGAAGCGCTTCAAGGTCACGCTGGAAGCTCGGAGTGAGCCGAACCGTAAAGCTGGTCGGCATTTCTCAACCAGCCCTGCGCGTCGAAAGCCTCCCTTTAAGATAATCCCGAAGACTAACGGCTTTCCCTGCTCGATACTCTTTAGCGGCAACGCTGAGGCTTTTTCCAAACTCCGGGTCGACCTCTTCGAGCATGTCGTCGAAATCACTGGCCGCTATGAGAACCGCCGTCGGTTTTCCGCTTCTTGTGATGATAAAGCGAGACTTCCGCTGACTCACCTGTTTGAGCAGCGAGCCGAGCTTTGTGCGGGCAATGTGGGCCGAGACGGTGGTCGTCGTATTACGTTTGCGCATCCAGTCTCCTTTCCCACGGCACAGACATAATCAATCTGATTCATCTTAGTTTGTACGGCAATAAAGTCAAGCTTCGAGAATCAGTAGTGGAAGGACAGCAGAAATCTTCCGGGCGATTTCGATGAAGGCACGGGCGGCGAGGCTGTCGAGCTGCTCGACAACAAACGGCACGCCTTGGTCGGCGGCGACGGCCATTCGGGGGTCGAAGGGGATCTTGCCGAGGAATGGAATGTCGAACTCTTCGGCAAGCGCCTCACCGCCGGGGCCTCGGAAGAGCTCGCCAATCTCGCCGCACTTCTGACACACATAGCCGGCCATGTTCTCGATGAGCCCGAGGATCGGCACTTTGCATTCTTTTGCGACTGTAATCGATTTCTTCACAACCAGGTGTGAGACTTCTGAGGGGATCGTGACGATGACAGCACCCGAAAGACCAGGAAGAATGCCGGCAACAGTCGCCAGCCGGTCAGTGCCAGGCGGAAGGTCCAGGAGCAGGAAATCGAGCGATCCCCACACCGTATCGGTCAGAAATTCCCTGATGGCATTGGCCTCCATGCCACCACGCCAGGTGTGGGCTTCGGCTTGGGTCGGTGCGTCCCATTTGACCGGCGTCTCGTCGGATGGAAGCAGAAGATCCATCGACATCACGCGAATTCCTTGGGAGGTGACCGCAGGCAGTACACCTTCGGCGGCCACTCCCAGCTTCTGGCCGCGCACGCCGAGCATCTTGGCGATGGAGGGGCCGTTGATGTCGGCGTCCATCACGCCCACCTGGCGCCCTTGCGAAGCAAAAGTGGCGGCGAGGTTTGACGTAACCGAAGACTTCCCCACCCCGCCCTTCCCGCTGACCACAGCGATTGTACGGCGGATGGAAGCCATGCGGGCTTGAAGAAGAGTCCGTTGCTCTTCGACCTGGCCAACAATGTTCGAGCCGCCGTCACCCACAATGTCTCTGTATTTTTTCACGGTCGATTACCGCCGGTCGTCCGTGGGAGCGCGGCGTGAAGAAAAGACGGACACCGCGCCCTCCTGGTCGAGATTGATGGCGCTGATGGGGAACGGGATCTTGATTCCCTCTGTGGCGTAGCGGCTCTGCAGCGCTTTGACGAACTCGTGCTTGATGAGATAGTTATCGGTGAACTCTTGCGCGCGCATGATCACAGAGAAGTTGATGCTCGAGCGATCGAACGTATGGTAGCGGATGAACGGCATAAACTCCCGGACGGCGCCGGAGACGGTTCTCTGCATCTGCTCCGCCACCTCGATGGTGACCCGCTCGACCCGTTCCAGGTCCGAGGCGTAGTGGACCCCCACGTCGACGAGCACGGCCAACTCTTTCTCAGGATAGTAGTAGTTGACAACCCGCGAGCTGACGAGCTGTTTGTTGGGGATGATGATCATATTATTGGGGAGCATCCGGATCCATGTGGAGCGCCAGCCGATCTTCTCGACGTAGCCCTCCTCACCAGATTCGAGTTTCACAAAGTGTCCCGGCAGCACTGGTTTGTCGATCACAATCTGCAGGCCGGCGAAGAAGTTCTCCAGAGTCGGCTGAAGCGCAAGGGCCACGGCAAGAGACCCAATCCCCAGGGACGCGACGATCGGGGTGATGGAGACACCGAGCGTATCCAGCAGCATGAGCAGGCCCAACACAACGATGAGCCCCCGCGCCAGGCCCTGCAAGATCCCGCCGGCCGTCCGGAAAACATCTACGCGTTCGGCGTAGAGCACAATGAGGCCGCGCAGCAGTCGATCCGCAAAGAGAACGCCAGCAAGGATCGTGATGATCGCAAGGAAGAGGTGCAAGTCGGTGCGTGCGCGCACATCCTCCCCCAGCGGGGTCCACTGGGCCAGCGCGAGGAGGCCAGAGGCGAGGATCAGCAGATTGAGGGGGATGCTCATCGCTTTGATGAGCGTATCGTCAAAGCCAGAGGCAGTCCGCTCAGCAATCCGATGCAGCCGGTGGAAGAAGAACGCTTTCAACCCGAACCCAACGACGATCCAGAGCGCGAGAAGCAGCGGCGCGTAGATCCAGATCGGCAGGTCCACGTTGAAGAGCTTCCAGGAGTCCATGATCACTCCGTTTGACGCGCGAATTACCGCACGGTGGCGCTCACTGCCTGCTCCAGGAGGCGCGGGCAAGCATGAACACTGTCCCGAGCGTGATCAGAAAGAAGATCCAGGCCCCAACCTGGGTTGGGAACACCCCACCCCCAATGGCCGGCATTGCCGGTCCGCCCTTGAGAGCGATGCGTCCAACCTCAAAGGCCCGGTAAGCCACAGCGAGAGTCAGCAGCCGGGTGAACCAGAGATATCCTACGCCACGCGCCCCCTTTGCGATGAGCCACGGAAACACCAGAATGAAGAGCGCTCCAAACACAAACCAAACCAGGGCGGCTGAACGGCCGCTCATCCCCTGCGGCCCGATGCCTTGGCCCGCCAGGTAGACCGCTCCGCCCATGTAAATGAGGCCGTATAGGAGATAGGTCCAAGCGGCTTGTCGGAATTTGCTGTCGCGCGGAGTCATACGATCACTCTGGAAACCCTAAAGGGAGAGTCGTCACCTGTCAAGCGAGTTGGAGCGGAGAGCCTGAACACTCTCGGTGGTTGAGAGTTAGCCCTTCGGTTGGAAGCGGGCGCCCATCTTCTGGCGGATCTCGGCCATCAACTCCGCGGTAATGATTGTGTGCCCGTTGGATCGCGCGTACGCCTCCACACCCTTCACGACCATTCCCCGCGCAAACGAAGGGATGGCCTTGAGTCGCTCACGCGCTGCCTCTTCCCACGCGAGATCGTAGTCAACCGGCAGCCCGAAGGTCATCGATGCCGGCAGCTCGATCACCTGCCCGCCATAGGCCCCGGGCTGATACGCGCAGGCCGGGTCCTCGGCGAGGTAGTCGCCGTAGGTCGCGTAGGCGCGGCAGCGGCAGCCACCACAGACCTTCGAGAACTCGCACGCTCCGCAGCGGCCTCCGAGCTTCGGCTCTCTCAAATCAGCGAAGGCCGATGATTGCTCCCAGAGATCAGCAAACGACTGCGTCCTGAGGTTTCCCGCCGCCACGGGCATGTACGGACACGGGGTCACGTCCCCCTCAGGCGTGATCCGGCAGTAATACTTCCCTGCTGGGCACGAACCATGTGCATAGTTCTTCAGGAGAGGAGAGGTCGGATTCAACTGATAGAGGATGCGGAAGAAGTGCGGCGCGCACTTCGCGCGGATCAGCAGACCGTCGCTACGTCCGACCGGCGTTGACCACGGATCCTCGATGACTTCCCTGTCGTTGCCCACTTGCGAACCCCGAACCCCTGACCCCGAACCCCGGCTCTCTACCCCCTGCACCTTCGCCAGGTAGGTCAGGATACGCTCATATGCGGACGCATCGATGTCGGTCAGTCGATTCCCACGTCCCGTGCGGACCAGGAAGAAGAAGTTCAAGACCTTCGCGCCCAACTCCTTCGCGAGGTCGATCATCGCGGGAATCTCTTCGACATTCCAGTCAGTGACCGACATGTGGAGTGAGAAGTCGAGCCCTTCCTCGCGGAGCACCCGCGTGGCGCGAACCGCACCGTCCCAGGCTTGGGGGAGGTGGCGGAAGGCGTCATGCTTCTTCGGGTCGGTGGAGTCAAGGCTGATGGAGGC
>DATEAO010000506.1:0-2985 GCA_035288345.1 Candidatus Methylomirabilota bacterium
CGTAGTGAATGAGGAACGCGGCGGCGAACACATCGCCGGCTCCCGTGGGCTCAACGGACGCCATCGGGACCGGTGGCACACGATACCGCTCACCGTTCACAAAAAGCAGCGCCCCTTCGTGAGCCAGCGTCAATGCCCCCACCGGGACGCGCTCGAAGTGTTCCAGGATCTCATTGGACTCAAGCCCCGCCACGTCCTCTTGGCTGAGAAACAGCGCCTGAGTATGGGGCAGGACGAACGCCGCGCTCCTCCACGGGATAGGGACGATCTCAGGCCCGGAGCTCCGAAACCACCCCTGAGCCCCTACCCCCACAGACGATTCTGAAAAGTTGGCGGTGAGTCTCGGATCCACTTCACCGGCCACGGGGCAGAGATAGACAATACGCGCGCTCCGCCATTCCGCTGGAACGGCTTCAGCTCCGATCTCGTTCGCGCGGTGACGGAGCCACAGCGCGCGCCCCTCCCGTTTGGTCGCATGGCGAAACGTGGTGGTCTCGCGAGACGGGGTGGAGACAAGCTCGATCTCGCTCGGGATGATCTCGCGGGGGAAATCAGGCCCCAGGCTGGTGACGACAGAGACTCGAAGCCCAAGTCGATGAGCGAGGAGCGCGGAGTAGAGGCACGAGCCCCCTGGCAGGAGGCCGTTCTCAGTCTCGTCCAGCGTGACGTGTCCGATCGCCAGAAAGTCCGGGGGCATACCCCTCGGTCATCCCTTCTTGTTCGAGCGCAGGCTTCGCCTGCGCCAGCTTGGGGGAGGTTCGGAAGGGGGCCGTCCGGCCCCCTCCGAGGGACTAGACCATGGTGAGGCCACCGGAAATTGAGAGCGTCTGGCCGGTGATGTACTTCGCGGCGTCGCTGGCGAGGAAGACCACCGCCGGCGCGATGTCCTCTGGAGACGCCAAGCGTCCCATCGGAATGAATCGGGTGAGGCTTTCCGCGAGCCTGGGGCTCTTCTTTGCAAACTCCTCCTGGAAGAGCGGGGTATCGGCCGGACCGGGGCAGAGACAGTTCACGTTAATGTTGTGGCGAGCCATCTCGCGCGCAATGGTCTTCGTGAACGCGATCACCCCGCCTTTGGCTGCGGAATACACCGCCTCGCCAGTGGACCCTACCCGGCCGGCATCTGAGGCGATGTTCACGATCGTTCCGGACTCTTGCTTGACCATGAACCCCAAGACCGCCTGTGTGCAGATGATCACGCCTTTCAGATTGATGGCGAGGACCTTTTCCCAGAACTCCTCGGTGGTGTCGATGAACGGCGCGGGGCGGTCCCACCCGGCGTTGTTAACCAGGATGTGCACACCGCCCCAGCGGCGAGCCACGAGATCAACCATCTGATTCACCTGCGCCTTGACGGTCACGTCGGTCTTGTGGGCGTCTGCGGTTCCTCCCTCTTTTTGGATCTCTTGCGCCACGCCTTTGGCGCTCACCTCATTGACGTCGGCCAGCGCGACCCGCGCGCCCTCACGCGCGAGCGCAAGCGCGATCCCGCGTCCGATCCCGCTGCCCGCTCCCGTGACAATCGCCACCCGGTCCTTGAGCGTCATGAGGCCGGTCGCTCCAAGTACGGCGTGGTCAGGGTCATCCCGCCATCAGCAATGATCGTCTGACCGCAGATCCACTCCTGCGAGGCCAACGGGAGCGCGGTCGCTCGCCCGATCCCCGGCGCCCCCCCTGTGACCAACGCGACTTTCCCTTGAACGGTCATTGAACACCTCGCGATAGCTTGGCCTTGTTCGAGCGCCCGCCTTTGCCCGGCACTGCGGATCTCTGTGAGAGCGCAGGCGTGCCGCTCTTCGTTCCGAGCGCGGGCTCCGCTCGCGCAAGCTCGGGGTGCGGGCGTGCCCTTGACACCAACGGCGTCAAGGGCCGGGTGCTCGCGCCGCAATAAGCCGCCCCCCTTATACCCGAGGGAGCGTCGGAGTGTCAAGGTCGCGCAGGGGGATACCTGATGGTTACTGGTCCCGAAACTTGTTGACGATGGGGAGGCGCCAGTCTTTGCCGAACGCGCGCGGCATGATCTTGATCCCAACCGGCCCCTGTCGCCGCTTGTATTCGTTCTGGTCCACCATCCTGAGCACCCGCTTCACCGTGGTCTCGTCGAATCCCGTGGCGACCAGTTCCCTCAAGCTCCTGTTCTCTCCGATATAGAGCTCGAGGATCTGGTCGAGGAGATCGTAAGGCGGCAGCGTGTCCTGGTCGGTCTGGTTCGGCCTGAGCTCAGCCGACGGAGGCCGCTCGAGCACACTCTCGGGAATCACCGGCCGGGGGCCGCGGCTGTTCCGGTAGCGCGCCAGCTTGTAGACCAGCGTCTTCGGCACATCCTTGATCACCGCGAACCCGCCCGCCATATCCCCGTACAGCGTGCAGTATCCCACCGCGATCTCGCTCTTGTTTCCCGTGGTGAGAACGAGCCAGCCGAATTTGTTCGAGAGCGCCATGAGCAACATTCCGCGTATTCGGGCCTGGATGTTCTCCTCGGTCGTGTCCTCCTTCAGTCCCTTGAACGGCTTCGCGAGAATCCGCTTCATCGCGCGGAATGCCGGCGTGATGGGGAGCCTGAGGAACTCGATCCCGAGCTGCCCGGCAAGCCGCCGCGCATCCCGCTTCGTGCCTGCGGACGAGTATGGGGACGGCATCGTCGCCCCAACGACATTCTCCGCTCCGAGCGCGTCGACGGCAATCGTAGCGACAAGGGAGGAGTCAATCCCGCCGGACAGGCCGATCACGACCCGCGTGAACCCGTTCTTCCTGACATAATCCAGTGTCCCCACGGTCAACGCCTCGTAGACCTCCTGAACGTCCTCGAGCGGACGGATTTCCCGCGGCGGCAACGTGGGCTTCGAACGCGTCGGAGGCGGGGCGAGCACGACACGGGAAATGTGATGAGACGAGGGGGCCTCGTTCAAGCGCGCGGCGCTCTGGCGGCGCCGGCTCACCGCATCGCAATCCAGATCAGCAATCACCACGTCCTCTTAAAACGCC
>DATEAO010000507.1:0-6187 GCA_035288345.1 Candidatus Methylomirabilota bacterium
CCGGGCGTATAATAGAAACGGCTCGCTGGCGCCGCGCACGCAGCGGGGGGCATTGATCACCGACCCTGAGCGAGCCGCGGCGCAGGCTGTAAAAATCGCGGCGGAGGGACGAGTGGTGAGCTTCGATGGCGCCGGAGTGAATCTGGCGGTTCAGACGATCTGCTGCCATGGCGACACCCCGGGGGCTCCTCAGATCGTGCGCGCCGTTCGCGAGGCGTTGGAGAAGGCTGGGGTCCAAGTTCGACCGCTGTCGAGCTGGCTCCCGTAGAATATCGACGTACATTTGCCGTCTGAATATTTATGCAGGATGGCGCGGGCGAGCCGGTGCTTGAACGTTTGAGGAGGGGGGATTCGTGTTGAGAAAGGAGATCGGCATGAGGAAAGTCGTCACATGGGTGGTGCTGCTGATGTTTGGCGTGATCGTGGGTGGCTGCGCGTCGATGGAAAAGCCCAACGTGGCTGCATACCCGACGAAAGGTCAGACAGCGGAGCAGCAATCAAAGGACATGAGCGAGTGTCAGGCCTGGGCGAAGCAGCAGACCGGGTTTGATCCCGCGAAGGACACCGGGGTTGGCGCGGCCGTTGGCGGGCTGGTCGGCGCTGCGGGCGGCGCTGCGCTTGGCGCTGCTGTGGGGGCAGCCTCGGGAGGCGGGGCCGGAAGAGGAGCTGCCATCGGCGCCGCGGCCGGTGGAATTACCGGCATCGCGGGCGGTGGAGCGATCGGGTACTCGAAGTCGAAGGACGGGTACGAGAAGGCTTACGCGGCGTGCATGGGGGCGCGCGGCTACAGCGTCCAACGCTGAGCGGGCCGATAACCTTCGCATTCCGCCGTTCTCAGTCGGCGGGCACCCTCAACGTTCTTTCTATTCGAGCGCAGGCTTTGCCGGCGCAAGCTTGGGGGGAGGTTCGGAAGGGGGGCGTGCCCCCCTCCGAGTGAAACGGAGTACGCCTCGGGTGCCCGCTCTCCTTCGGGCCTTGGGCTGCTCGGTTCTCACCCCGCCCACTGCCTGGAGCGCCACGCTTAGATAGCCAATACGCATAAGTCACACTGGGGCGGCACTTCTGATTTATTGCACGGGGTGCCGCCCTCATTGCGTCTCGTCTAGCTTCAGATTATGATGGGCTTCGGCCTTCATCTCTGAATGAATCGGGGAGTGTTGTGACCGTTTCGCAGGCCACGCTCAAGCGAACGCCACTCTATCAGGCGCACGTCCGGCTCGGCGCCAGGCTCGTCCCGTTCGGTGGATGGGAGATGCCGGTGCAGTATGCGGGCATCCTCGAAGAGCATCGAACGGTCCGGAGCAGAGTCGGTCTCTTCGACGTCAGCCACATGGGCGAGTTTGAGTTTCAGGGTCCAGACGCGCTCAACGTCCTCCAGCGAATCACCACCAACGACGTTGCGGCGCTCCCGATCGGGGGCGTGCATTACTCATTGATGCTCTATCCCGATGGCGGGATCGTCGATGACATCACGCTCTACCGGATCAAACAGCATGAGTTCCTGATGACAGTCAACGCGTCGAACATCGAGAAAGACTGGACCTGGATTACCCCACACATCGAGGGGGACCTCCAGGCAGAAAACGTGAGCGACAAGACCGCGCTGCTCGCGGTTCAGGGCCCGCGCGCTGAAGCGCTGCTGGCTCCGCTGTGCGACATCGACGTCCGGGCCTGCCGTTACTACCAATTCGCCAAAGGACGGATTGCTGGAGCGGAGTCATATATTTCCAGGACCGGCTACACGGGAGAGGACGGCTTTGAGCTATTTCTGTACGCCTCGGACGGTGGACGCATCTGGGATCTCCTGCTCGAAAAAGGCAAGACGCACGGCATCGTGCCTGTGGGCCTCGGCGCGCGCGACACACTCCGGCTTGAGATGAAATACGCGCTCTATGGAAACGATATCGATCAGACCACGAATCCGATCGAAGCCGGGCTCGGCTGGGTGGTGAAGCTCGGCAAAGGGGAATTCATCGGCCGGGACGCGGTAGAAAAAGTGAAAGCAGCGGGCCCGACGCGGAAGCTGGTGGGGTTCGAGATGACTGATCGGTCTGTGGCTCGCCACGGCTACAGAATCTTGAAAAGCGGTCGTGAGATCGGCGTGGTGACGTCGGGATCCTATGGCCCTTCGGTGGACAAATATATCGGGACCGGTTACGTCGAGACGGCACATGCGGCGTTGGGAAGCGAGAACCAGGTGGAGGTGCGCGGGACACCGCACGCCGCGCGCGTAGTGCCCACTCCGTTCTACCCGCCGAAAGTCAAAAAATGAACCCGGGGCTCGGGGTCCGGGGCTCGGTGTTGTCTTGCGAACCCCGAACCCCCAACCCCGAACCCCGAGAGCGGAGGGCATGATGGCAGCGTACCCAACGGACCTTCGATATACCAAAGAGCATGAGTGGACCAAAGTGGAGGGGACCAAGGCGCGAATCGGGATCACCGAGTTTGCCCAGGCCGAGCTTGGCGACGTCGTCTTTGTCGAGCTACCGAAAGTGGGATCTCGCGTGCAACAAACGCAAACCTTCGGTGTGGTCGAGTCGGTGAAAGCCGTCTCTGATCTCTTCGCGCCGCTCTCAGGTGAGGTGACCGAATTCAATGGTGAGCTGGCCAAGAAGCCCGAGCTTGTCAACACTGATCCGTACGGCAAGGGCTGGATGATCGTGGTCTCGCTGTCCAACCCCAAAGAGGTCGATCATCTGCTCACCTCTTCCCAGTACGAGGAGTTCGTGAAGCAAGCAAGTTCATCTCATTAACAGGGTGATGAGAAACTCCTGTCCGCCGCAGGCTGCTCAAAAAGGTCCAGATGCAAGGCGGCGAGGAAGCGAGGAGTGAGGCGTACTTAGATGTACATTGAAACGACGAGCGACGAAGCCAACGCCGCAGATGGGCCTTTTTCAGCAGCCTGTTAGATGAATCGTTATCTCTCTAACACGCCGGCGCAGCAGCGAGAGATGCTTGCCGCCATCGGCGTGTCGAGCATCGAAGACCTCCTGACCCGGATCCCCAAAAAAGCCAGACTCAACCGACCGCTCAATCTACCCCCGGCGCTCGCGGAGATCGAGCTGATCCGATCCATGCGCTCGCTTGCCGCCTCGAACGCCGATGCCGAGCGCTACGCCTGCTTTCTTGGCGGCGGTCACTACGACCACCACATTCCCGTCGTGATCAATCACCTGATCTCGCGCGGCGAATTCTTCACAGCGTACACCCCGTATCAGCCGGAGGCGAGCCAGGGAACGCTCCGAACGATCTACGAGTACCAGACCATGATCGCCGAGCTGACCGGGATGGACGTGGCCAACGCCTCGATCTACGACGGCGGGTCGGCGTTGGCTGAAGCCGCGTTGATGGCGCACAGCGTCACAGACCGGGACCAGATCGTCGTGTCAACCGCCGTGAATCCGCTCTACCGACGCGTGATGGCGACCTACTGCTCCGGCCCTCACCTCAAGATTAAGGAGATGCCCTGGGAGGATGGCGTTACGAATCTCGACACGCTGGAGCGTCTCGTCACCGAGAAGACCGCGGCGGTGGTGATCCAGTCACCGAACTTCTTCGGTTGTCTCGAGGACGTGGAACAGATCGCCGCGATGGCGCACTCAAAAGGCGCGCTGCTTATTGTCGTGGTCGCGGACGCGGTGACCCTCGGCCTGCTCCGCCCACCCGGAGCCTGCGGCGCCGACATCGTGGTAGGGGAAGGGCAGGGGTTGGGGATACCGATGAGCTTCGGTGGCCCGAACCTGGGGCTCTTTGCGACTAGGCAGGAGCTGGTGCGCCGAATGCCAGGGCGATTGACCGGCGCCACAGTAGATAAAGATGGCCAGCGCGGGTTCGTCCTCACCTTGCAAACAAGAGAGCAGCACATCCGCAGAGAGAAGGCGACGTCGAACATCTGCACGAATGTGGCGCTCTGCGCCCTGGTGGCGACGATCTATCTCGCTGTCATGGGAAAGCAGGGCCTCCGGAGGGTCGGGGAGCTCTGCCTTGCAAAAGCTCATTACGCGGCTGAAAAGCTGACCAGTGTGCCGGGAGTGCGGCTGGCCTTTCAGGCGCCGTTCTTCCACGAGTTCGTGCTTCAGCTCCCGAAATCTCCTGAGCGCGTGGTGAAAGCGCTCGCGAAGCAGAAGATCCTCGCCGGCATCCCGCTCAAGGCATACGACCGCCAGCTCAAGGATTCCCTGCTCGTCGCCGTCACCGAAAACCGCACCCGCGAGGAAATCGACGCCTTCGCCCATCACCTCGCATCCATCGTGAGCTGAAGTTACTATGGGATCTCAGAAACGCGAGCCCCTGACCCCTGACCCCGAATCCCGAACCCCGATCCCCGAACCCCGAGCATATGCGCTACGATAAGCTGATCTTCGAGCTGTCGGCCCCGGGGCGAGTGGGCTATTCGCTTCCCGCCTCCGATGTGCCCGAGAAGAAGTCTTCAGAGCTTCTGCCGGGCAAGTACCTTCGGGAAGCGCCGCCGGAGCTTCCCGAGGTCAGCGAGTTCGACGTGGTCCGCCACTACACGCGCCTCTCCCAGTTGAACTACGGCGTGGACACGCACTTCTACCCGCTCGGGTCCTGCACGATGAAGTACAACCCGAAGCTCAACGAGGACATGGCGCGCTTGGCCGGATTCGCCCGACTCCATCCGCTTACGCCGGAATCGCTCGCATCTGGAGCGCTTAAACTGATGGGGGAGCTGTCGGAGTCGCTGGCGGAGATCACTGGAATGCACACGGTCTCCCTTCAGCCTGCGGCAGGCGCCCAGGGCGAGTTGACGGGCGTCTTGATGATCCGCGCCTACCACCTCGCGAAGGAGAAGCGCCCGCGGACCAAGGTGCTGATCCCTGACTCGGCCCATGGCACCAACCCGGCATCCACGGCAATCGCTGGGTATCAGATCGTGCAGCTCAAGTCTGATGCGTCCGGGGAGGTGGATATCCTCGACCTGGAGCGCCACCTGGACGAGGACGTTGCCGCGCTCATGATCACGGTACCCAACACACTCGGGCTCTTCGAATCTAAGATCCTGGAGATCACCGAGATGTGTCATACGAAAGGCGCCCTCGTCTACATGGACGGCGCGAATTTGAACGCGATCCTCGGCATCGCAAGACCGGGAGACCTCGGCTTCGACGTGGTCCACCTGAACCTTCACAAGACATTCACCACGCCGCACGGTGGCGGGGGCCCGGGCGCGGGGCCGGTGGGAGTGAAGGCCGCGCTCGTCCCGTTCTTGCCGGTACCTCACGTCGTCAAGGACGACGGGGGTGACTATCGCCTGGACTGGGACCGCCCGCAGTCGATTGGGAAGCTCCAGGCGTTCTGGGGGAACTTCGGGATGCTGGCGCGCGCGTCCGCCTATATTCGCACGATGGGGCCCGATGGCCTTCGCGCGGTCTCTGACAACGCGGTCCTGAACGCCAATTACCTCATGAAGCGGCTCGAGCCCTACTACGACCTTCCGTACCCCGGCCCGTGCATGCACGAGTGCGTCTTCTCGGCGCGGCGGCAGAAGCAGCATGGCGTCAGTGCCATGGACATCGCGAAGCGCCTCCTCGATCTGGGCTTCTACGCCCCCTCGACGTACTTCCCGTTGGTTGTGGAAGAGGCGCTGATGATCGAGCCGACCGAGACCGAGTCGAAAGAAACGATCGACAGCTTCTGCGACGCGATGATTCAGATCGCCAAAGAGGCCGAGACCGATCCTGCGTCCATCCTCAACGCTCCGGTCACCACGCCGGTCAAGCGCCTCGACCAAACCCTCGCGGCCCGCCAACCCAACCTGCGTTGGACCCGTCCGTAGTGGATGTCAGATGTCAGATCGGTATCTAACCCGCCGCTTCTCAGGAAGGGCATGTCGTCGCAATCCTGAGCGGACAGGCGTTAGCCGACGCTTCACGCCCTCCATGAGCTCTACAGACGAGGGGACACCATGAAAATGCAGTCGAAGACGCGTGCCATCGACAAAATCTACAAGCGCCGAGATCGCTACGAAATTCCTGAGTGGCAACGGCAGGAGGTTTGGAGCCGCTCAAAAAAACAGAATCTAATAGGAGTCAATCCCATTCTTAGTTGAAATCCGAGTGGCAACTCCACGTTGTTCACGCGGCCTTCTTCTGTGACTTCTCCATTCCCTGTTGCAACGCACGCCGCAGCGCGGGCAGGTGTCGGTAGCCCTTGACGCGGCGCACGC
>DATEAO010000508.1:0-6000 GCA_035288345.1 Candidatus Methylomirabilota bacterium
TGCAGCGCTCGACATGATCATCCACGTGGCGAGGCTCTCCGACGGAACGCGAAAGGTGGTTCGAGTCACTGAGGTTGCCGGCATGGAAGGCGACGTGGTCACCATGCAGGACATCTTTGTCTACGAGCAGGAAGGCCTGGACAAAGACGGACGGGTGATCGGCTACCATCGGGCCACCGGGATTCGGCCCAAGTTCAGCGAGCGACTCGAGCGGGGCGGGATTCGTCTCGATGCCGAGGTGTTCAACCCCGCACGACGCCAAACGGTGCGTTGATGGAGATCGTGATCGCGGGGTTGACATTTCTTTCCATCGTGACGCTCATCGTCGGGGCCTGGTGGTTTGTTGAGGCCCGTCGCAGGCTCAGTGATCGCCTCAAGGTCGCTCAACCGACAGGCCCCGAAATCCTTCGGGCAGCTCCCGATGCCCAGCGGTCGAAATCGGAGGCTCTACTCCGCCGAACTCGTTTTTTCGAGCAGCTTAACAACCTCCTGAGGCAGGCGGGACGAGAGGAGTCAGCGACGAAATGGGCTTACGTCATCGCTGTGTTCGCCCTGGTCGGCGGTGTCCTGGGGTGGCTGCGTACGGGAGGGGCCGCAGCGGGATTGCTCGTCGCTCTCTTCACAGGCTCCCTGCCGCTCTTCTACCTCGTGCGCAAGCGACACCAGCGCCTGAAGCGCTTTCAAGCTCAGTTCCCGGACGCGTTAGACACGATGGCGCGCGCGCTCAGAACTGGGTACGCCCTGGGCGGGGCAATTCAGCTCGTCGGCGACGAGATGCCGGACCCGGTCGGGCAGGAGTTCAAGCGGGTCTTCGAGGAGATCCGTCTCGGGCTGGATCCGACGGAGGCGCTCGTCAGGCTCCGTCAGCGCATCTCGACGGAAGACATGAACTTCTTCTGCAGCGCGATTATGATCCAGCGGAGCACAGGCGGCAATCTTACAGAGATTCTGGATCACTTAAGCGAAGTGATCCGCGAGCGCTTCAAACTGCTGAGCCATATCCGCGCAATCTCGGCCCAGCACAAGTGGTCAGCGATCTGCGTCGGCTTGTCTCCCGTCGTCTTCGCCATGATGTTCCAGTTGATAAGCCCCCATTACTTCGATCCGCTCTGGAGCTCGCCTCTCGCCCCGCTTCTACTCGGTGGGGGCGTCGTTATGGAAGCGATCGGCTTCTTCATGGTCTGGCGCATCGCAAAGATCGAGGTGTGAGCGGACATGGTTCCGATTCCCTACCTGATTCTCACATTTATCATCGTTGGCGGGATCACATTCCTGACCGCCGCGCTTCTGCTCCGGTGGTGGCCCCAGGTCCGGCAGGAGCGGCTCCAGGGCGCGGCGCCAGGGGGCGGGCCCCCGTCGATCCTCCGCTGGGAGGACCAGACAAGCTCGACTCCATGGCAGCGGATCATTGAGAGGCTCGGAAGGGTCGCCACCCCTCGGGATAGCGCGAAGATTTCACGGGTGCGGCAGCGACTCGCGCGGGCGGGGTATCACAACCCGCGCGCAGTCGGCCTCTTTGTCGGCGCCAAGGTCGCGTGCGCGATCCTGTTCGGCTATCTCTTTATCTACGGCATCCTCATCGCTCACAAGGCCCCGCCTCTTTGGCTCTCAATCGGTCTCGCCGTGTTGAGCTACTTCCTTCCGGACTTGTGGCTGCGTAAACGCATTCAGTCTCGTCAGCGCGCGGTGCGCCATGCGCTGCCTGACGTTCTTGACCTCTTAATGGTTTGCGTGGAGGCCGGCATGGGCTTCGATGCGGCGGTGGCCCGAATCGTTGAACAGCCCGAGTCACAGCGTAATCCACTCCTTCAGGAGATGCAGCGGATGCATCTCGAGGTGAGAGCGGGACGGCCGCGCGACGAGGCGTTGCGCGCCTTGGGTGATCGGACCGGAGTGCATGAACTAAAGGCGATCGTTGCTGCGTTCATTCAGACGTACCGGCTGGGGGCGTCGATCGGAAAGACCCTTCGCGTCCACGCAGAGACAGCCCGCGTGGAGCGGCGCCACCGGGCCGAGGAGAAAGGATATCTGGCGCCTCTCAAGATGCTCTTCCCCACGGTGGTCTTCCTCATGCCCGCCTTCTTTCTCGTGGCCATGGCTCCCGCGTTGATCGGCGTGTTACAGGCGTTAAAGACGATCGGAAAGTGAAAGGGCGAAGCTGGATGAAGCTAAAGGCGCTGATCTCCGTGGTGGCAGTTGCGATGCTGGCGTTTTTTGTCGTTCCTGTGGCAGCGCAGGAGATGACCGCTGCGGTGCGGACCTGGGCGGGGCAATCGTGGCGCCTCACCGGGCCATCGCTTGAACTCTTCTACACTGTCATCCCTGCCCCCGCAGGCGGCGAAGCATCGTCATCACAGCTGGGAGGCGTTTCGCCTCCCAGCGAAAGTCCCTCTGGGTCGGCTCCGAGATTGTTCGGAACTGCGAAGGAGATCGCCCCATTGTTTGGAAAACAGCTAGAGACAAGACAGGGGCAGAGACAAGTGGAGGTTGTGACGCTTTACCGCGAGAGAAGAGAGACCCGGATTCCGCTAGCCAGCATAGCCAGCCTCGAGTTTTTTCGAACCCCGGTCTCGAAGAGCCCGCTGCCCCCACACATCGCGCCCTTGCACTTTCGCTACGCTGCGACTGCGGTGTTGACCGACGGCTCCCGCGTCGAGGGGGACTATGTCAACCTTGGCGCAACTTTTTTTCGGGGAATGACCCCTGGGGGTCGCGTTGACATTCCGTGGGAAGAGATCGAAGCCATCCGATTCATCCGATGATCAAGGCATGAGGTAAAGAGTCGTGAAGCGCTATACCACAGACGCAAGCGGAACGGTGACGATCTTCGTGATCATCTCGCTCGCCTTCTTCCTCGTGATGGGCGGGATCGCCATCGACCTGGCGTACTTCACCGCAGTCAGGGGGGAGCTGCAGCGGAGCGTCGACGCCGCCGCTTTGGCCGGCGCCGGGAACCTTGGCTTCGGCGCATACGCCTTCGACGCCGCGCAGACAGCCGCTCAGACTTACGCTGGTTTAAATCCCTACCGTGGGGGCGCGGTCGCGCTGACTCCGGCAAATATCACGACGGGGGTCTACTCCGGCGCAACCGGAACCTTTACTCCCTTACTGGACGGCTCTCAGGTTAATGCCGTCCGGTGCAACTTCGCCACAGCAATCCCGACCTCATTTCTCAGCCTTCTCGGACTTGCGACGTTGCCGGTCGCTGCGAATGCCATCGCCGTCGCCAGCCCTCCCCTTACCCCACCTCCGGGTACCTGCGTCTTCCCCCTCGGTCTCTCCCAATGTTCTTTTCAGAACGCGGCGGACTTCAATACGAATGGCTGTGGTGCGTCAATCACATTCAAAAGGCGATTCGGTATCGCCACCGCTTCTAAGAACGCAGCATGGGTGAACCTGGCGGGGCCTGAGACCCCCACTCCTGAGAACACGGATACGGCGATCACCAATGTCGCAAACGGTGGAGGCTGCCCGGCCGCTCCCTCCGTTGGAGCAGAAATCGGAACCACCAGCGTTGTCTGGGAAGATCTAACCGAATGGTCCGATGTCTTCAGCACCCTTGCGACGACGTTCTCCGCAGAGCGGAGCAGTGGCATCACAGTCAAAGATAACGAGGGTAACACCACTTATTCGGGCTCAGGGTGGGTCGTCTATATCCCTGTAATAGAGACCGCTTGCCCGTCGTCTCCAGCAGCATTCGGAGGTGCACGCGAGCTTCTTGGCTGGACGCGACTCGTGATCAGTGACGTGAAGAATGCTGCACCGGGAAACTGGTACGAAATCTCAGGCTACGTTGACTGCAAATATTTCGATGCCCCCTACAATCCGAACCCGGCGCCCATCTCGGCTCTCTCTAGAAGGCCACGGCTTGTACAGTAGCTCAGTCGTTGCCCTGAACCCACCGGTCATGGGAAGCATAGTTGTGTCTACTCTCTCCTTATTCTGATTCGGCGCTCGAAATGACTGAAGACGCATTCAGGCTGCGGCTGATAATGCAAAACTCAGACGGCGGGTGGGGCACGGCACAAGGCGGAACAACCAACACTGAACCAACCACATTCGCCCTCCTGGGGCGTCGAAGCTTGGCGGGCGCGCTGCTCAGAGCACCAACCGAGGGTTGAGGTCGCTCGCCGGCCCTAGCGCCCGGACAGGAGCTGGCCATTCGCTGCCGCTCTTAAAGAAGGCCCGTGGGTCACGGTTCTTGCCGGCCTCGCGCTCTCGCTTTTTGAGAATTACCGTGGACACGGTCATCCCTGCGTTAACGATTGCCCCAACGAACAATCAACGATAGCCGACAATTTGCGACGCGAAGACAGCATTCAAGAATTGGGTAGCGGCGCAGAGATCATCGAAGCGGATACAGTTCAACTGACGATTCAGCAAGTCGGAGATCTGGCAAAACTCATGGAGTCCGTAGCATCGTGATCGCCATGACGGCTATCGTCCTCGACGCTCAGCTTGGCGCCACCTGCAACCAAAGGTGGAGTCACTTGAGGGAATGTTTAGAACACTCAGGAAGGCATGATCACGCAGAGCAGAGCTAATACAAGCCGGGTTGACACGGCGCGACGAATGGCCATGTTGATTGGGCTCTATGCGGTCCCAATTGTCGGAACCGTTGGGCCAGTCCTCGACCCAGATCTATGGTTTCACATTCGGACCGGACAATGGATTCTCCAACATCGATCTTTTCCGTGGACGGACCCGTTCACAGGCTGGGGGATGGGCCATTCGTGGATCGCCTATAGCTGGCTGTTCGAGATACTGATCTACGGGATTCATCGGGCGTTCGGGTTGGTAGGCCTCGCGCTCTTCACCGTGATCTTCGCGATCTTGATCACGGGCACGCTTCACGTGCTCGTCCGGAGCCTGAGGCCACCGTATTTTCTGGAGATAGCGGTCACGGCTCTTGGGATCTTGGCAATGAAGCCCGTCCTGACGCCCCGGCCATGGCTCTTTACAATACTGTTCTTTACGGTAGAGCTTCACATTCTTCTGGCAGCGCGGCGATCGCAGAACTATCGGCTCTTGCTGTGGCTCCCGCCGCTGTTCGTGCTCTGGGCCAACGTGCACGTCCAGCTTGCTTATGGATTATTCGTAATAGGGTTGGTTGCTGTCGAATCGCTTGTCAATCGGCTGTTGGGCCACGCCGAGATGCAAAGCCAAGAGCATTTACCCCTCGGCCGAGTGCTGCTCACCTTTGGAGCATGTGTCACGGCCACACTCATCACACCATATTATTTCCACTTGTACACTGTGCTGTTCCGCTACATGAGCCAACCTGGGCCTCTCACGTTTGTAACGGAATTCCTTGCGCTTCAATTCCGACACCCGTCGAACTGGGCCGTCCTCGCGCTGGCACTCGGCGCCGCTGGAGTCCTGGGGTGGCGTCGGCGGATCTACCCATTCGAAAGTCTGCTATTCTTGACGGGGATCTTTCTGTCGTTCCGCTCCGCTCGGGATGTGTGGTTTGTGGTCATCGTGGCGGTGGTTATTCTCGCAAAATTGTCAGGATGGAGATCGGCAAACGAGTCTTTCACTATCACAAAAATCAGAGCGCTTTTCGTCACCGTGGGGATCGTTCTTATGGTGATCGTGACAGGAAGAGCTTATAACATCTCGCCGGCAGCTCTACAAGCTGCCGTTCGAGACACTTATCCCGATGCCGCCGCAGCGGTCGTGGAGGAGCGCGGCCTATCGGGTCCGCTCTACAATCATTACGATTGGGGCAGCTACTTGATTTGGCGCCTCCCACAGTTGCGGGTCAGCATCGATGGAAGGACTCACTTCCACGGCGATGATCGAATCCGACGGTCCCTGGACACATGGCAAGGAAACCGCGACTGGGCGTCGGATCCAGATCTTGCCGCAGCACGGCTGGTAATAGCTCAGGTCAACAAAGCCCTCGCGTCTTTACTTCGTCTAGACCCACGCTTCGAACTTGTCTATGAGGACAAGGTAGCTGTGGTCTTCGTTGCTCGGCAGCCCCGGCAAAGAAAA
>DATEAO010000509.1:0-6735 GCA_035288345.1 Candidatus Methylomirabilota bacterium
GAGCGGCCAGCAGTCCCTCTCGCCCCGCCTCAACAAAGTGTTCGAGGCCGGGTGGAATGAAGCTGAGCGTCTCAGAGATGAATACTGCTCGACCGAGCATCTGCTGATCGCGATCGCGCAAGACAAGGACGCCGCAGCCGGGAAGATTCTCCGCGCTCACGGGGTCACTGCCGAAGCGATCTATAAGGCGCTGCTCGAGGTGCGCGGGACCCAGCGCGTCACCGATCCGAACCCGGAGGAGAAGTATCAGGCGCTCCAGCGCTACGCCCGCGACCTCACCGATCTTGCGCGGAAAGCAAAGCTCGATCCCGTGATCGGCAGAGACGAGGAGATCCGCCGGGTCATCCAGGTGCTTTCTCGCCGGACCAAGAACAACCCTGTGCTGATCGGAGAGCCGGGCGTGGGCAAGACGGCGATTGTCGAAGGGCTGGCCCAGCGCATCGTGGCCGGAGATGTCCCTGAAGGGCTGAAGGGGAAGCGGCTCGTCGCGCTCGACATCGGGGCACTGGTGGCGGGGACCAAGTACCGCGGCGAATTCGAGGACCGCTTAAAGGCCGTGCTGAGGGAGATCACCGAGGCCCAGGGAGAGATCATCTGCTTCATCGATGAGCTGCACACGCTGGTCGGCGCGGGAGCCGCCGAGGGCGCGGTGGACGCGGCCAACATGCTGAAACCCGCGCTCGCGCGCGGCGAGCTGCGCTGCGTCGGCGCCACGACACTCGACGAATACCGGAAGCGCATCGAGAAAGACGCGGCGCTCGAACGCCGATTCCAGCCTGTGCTGGTGAAGGAGCCGACGGTCGAGGACACCATCGCGATCCTCCGTGGGCTCAAGGAGAAGTACGAGGTGCACCACGGCGTGAGAATCAAAGACTCCGCGCTCGTGGCTGCAGCCGTGCTCTCGCACCGGTATATCTCCGACCGCTTTTTGCCCGACAAGGCCATCGACCTGATGGATGAGGCGGCCTCCCGCCTCCGGATCGAAATCGATTCGATGCCGGCCGAGATCGACGAGATCCAGCGCCGGATCATGCAGCTTGAGATCGAGCGAGTCTCCGTCGGGCGGGAGTCAGACGAGCTGTCCCGCGAGCGCCTGAAGAAGATCGACTCGGAGCTGGCCGAGCTGCGGGAGAACGCCTCCAAGCTCAAGGCGCAGTGGCAGGCCGAGAAGGCGGCCATCTCAGGGATCCGAAAGATCAAGGAAGAGATCGAGGCCGCGCGAACCCAGATGGCCGACGCGGAGCGGACCGGGGACCTCAACCGCGCCGCCGAGCTTCGCTACGGGAAGCTCCTGGAACTCCAGAAACAGCTCGATCAGGAGAACGCGCGTCTTGCCGAGATCCAGAAGTCCTCCAAGATGCTCAAAGAAGAGGTTGACGAAGAGGACATTGCCGAGACGGTCGGTAAGTGGACCGGCATCCCCGTGACCCGCCTGATGGAGGGTGAAGTGCAGAAGCTGGTCAAGATGGAGGAGCGGCTGGCCAAGCGCGTGGTAGGCCAGGATGACGCGATCCGAGCAGTCGCCAACGCCGTCCGCCGCGCCCGATCGGGCCTGGCGGACCCGAACCGCCCCATCGGCTCATTCCTCTTCCTTGGCCCCACAGGCGTGGGGAAGACCGAGCTGGCGCGCGCGCTCGCTGAGTTCCTCTTCGACGACGAACGGGCGATGGTGCGCATCGATATGTCCGAGTACATGGAGAAGCACACGGTCTCGCGGCTGATCGGCGCTCCACCCGGCTACATCGGTTACGACGAGGGCGGCCAGCTCACAGAAGCCGTCCGCCGTCGCCCGTACTCGGTGATCCTCTTCGACGAGGTCGAAAAGGCGCATGGTGACGTCTTCAACATTCTGCTTCAGGTCCTCGACGACGGGCGCTTGACCGACGGCCACGGCCGCACCGTGGACTTCAGGAACAGTGTGGTCATCATGACCTCGAACCTCGGCAGCCAGATCTTCCGCGAGTACGAGAAACCGGAAAAGGTCCGCCCGTTGATCATGCAGGAGCTGACAAACAGCCTCCGCCCGGAGTTCCTGAACCGGATCGATGAAGTGGTGATCTTCAA
Source organism: Candidatus Methylomirabilota bacterium (assembly GCA_035288345.1). Classification (GTDB taxonomy): domain Bacteria; phylum Methylomirabilota; class Methylomirabilia; order Rokubacteriales; family DATEAO01; genus DATEAO01. Next base: position 2,065 of record DATEAO010000509.1, read on the forward strand.
CGCGCTCGACCGCGCCCAGATCGCCAAGATCGTGGAGATCCAGTCCGAGCACCTGAAGCGCCGGCTCCGAGACAAACGCATCGAGCTCCAGTTGACCGACGCGGCCAAGGCGCTCCTGGCCAAGGAAGGGTTTGATCCGACGTTCGGCGCCCGCCCGCTCAAGCGCACGATCCAACGGCTTGTGCAAGACCCGCTCGCCCTCAAGATTCTCGAAGGAGAGTTCGCCGAGGGCGACACCGTGCTGGTGGACTCGGACGGGAATCAGATCAGCTTCAAAAAATCTGTCGAAGCCCGTCCGGTCTGACCGGATCAAAGCAAGCCCGCCAGTTCTGCTCCCCGTAGTCGTCGTATCCCTCGTGATATACTCAACTTGCTATGAGAAAAGCTGTTTTCGGACAACCAGTCACCGCAATCGACATCGAACACCTCCGGGCTGACACCGGCCCGACAGACTTTGTCCGTCTCTGCGGAGCGCTCATCGGACAAGCGCTGGCAGAGAGGGTTGGGGCCTTCGCGCTTCCCCAAATCTCGGAGCGAATCAACGTGCCCGGCGGGGGCATCGACGCAGAATACATCACACCGGATGCCCTATGCGTGCCTGAAACAGGAGGATTGATCGGCCCCGGAAGAACAGTCTTTCAATTCAAGTACCGCGATGTAAGCGCGAGCATCAGATTAGCGATAATTCAGAACCTCGTTCAGCAGCTCCGCAAGGAATTCCCGCGTGTCGCCTCCAGGTGCGACCGCTACGCGCTCCTCATGAACGTCCACCTGTCGGGCACCCAGCCGCGCCGGCTCCGCGACGCGCTCGTTGAAAGCCGTCCACCCGCCGCAAACAGGCAAATTGTCATCTGGGGGGCTGCTGAAATCGCGCTCTCCTTGAACTTGACACCCCATCTGCGTGACCTTTTCTTCTCCGAAGGTGGCGCCACTCCTCTCGAAGGGTGGCGCTGGCGTCAGGAAGGAGAGGACCGGGAGGAGTGGATCTGGGATTACAGGATCTGCCGAAGCGATTTTGAGACGATGCTCAAGAATCGCGACTCCCCTGAACGCCTCTGGGCGGTCCGCCGCCTGCTGAAGGACGCGCCTCGGGAGCGAGTGCTGGAACTCTTGACCCCCGATGAAATTCTCGAGGCCCTCCCCAACACCGACGAGCCTACCCGGCAGAAGTGGGAGGGTTGGGCGCGGCACTGGAGCCAATCCCATTAGCGTCCTCACGCCAACTCAAGAACGCTTTCTCGACGCATTTTTCCGAGAGACGACTTCCCCGGATCCGTTTTACCTATCAGGAGGAACGGCCCTCTCCGCCTATTATCTTCAGCACCGATACTCCGACGACCTCGACTTCTTCACTCGAGACCCTGAGGCGCTTAGGTTCACAAACGCGCGGGTCGAGCGCGCAACCACTCAGACAGGGTTGCAGGTGGAACGGGCAGAACGAATGGGTGAGATGATTCGATACTTCTTTTCCGGTGACACCCACCCTGAACACCCCCTCAGAAAGATTGAGCTGATTTTCGACACTCCTCCTTATTTCGCCCCTCCCCGCAGATTCGAGAACATCTTTGTGGACGACCTTCTGCGCATTGCCGTCAACAAATTGACAATTAACACCCGGTTCGAACCCAAAGACTATTTGGATCTGTATCTGATCATCCGCTCGGGCGCATACCGATTGGAGGATCTTATTCCTCTGGCGAAGCAGAAACTGGTCGGGATAGACGAGTGGACGATCGCCATCCAGTTTAAACAGGTGGAACGGCTACCGAACCTTACTGCGTTTCAAACGGACTACATGATAACTCCGGTTGAACCTGATGAGCTTGTCCGGTTCTACCAGGAGTGGGCTGCTCGGCTCTTCGCTCTCTTTCCACCGCGCCGCCAAGACTAGAAGTTACGCTCTGGTGGCGTCCTGAATCCCATTCCCCACTCGGGGTGCTCTTAACAAGTAACTGTCTGAACCGAAAAGGAGCCGTGATGAGCCCCACCGGGGTGAACCGTGCCCGGAGGAAGATCCATTATGGGTGGGTGGTGCTGGGCGCGCTGGTGCTGGTGCTCATGGCATCCTCGGGGATGCGCTCCACGTTCGGCGTCTACATCAAGTATCTCGAAGCGGACTTCGGGTGGAGCCGGACCTCGCTTTCGTTGGTCGGGAGCCTCTCCCTCTTTCTCTTCGGGGCGATGGGGCCCCTCGCCGGCCGTCTCGCGGATCGCTTCGGTCCGAGGTGGGTCATCGGGGGTGCCCTGGCACTCTGCGCGGTGGGAGTGCTCGGCACTTCTTTCATCACGAATCAGTGGCAGCTCTTCTTGACCGCTGGAGTTCTCACGGCTCTGGGAGCTGGAGGGGCTTCCACGTCCATCTCGGCCTCGATCGTGGCCAGATGGTTCGAGACGAAGCGTGGACTCGTCATGGGGATCGCCAGCTCGGGTCTTTCTGCCGGGCAGCTCTTGATCTTCCCATTAGCGACCTGGCTGATCCTCAACGGCGGCTGGCGCCGGAGCTTCTTAGTACTTGGGATCGGTCTCGCCCTGGTCGTGATTCCGGTCGGGGTGGCGCTAATCCGCAACGACCCCCGAGACAAGGGCCTTTTGGCGTACGGAGCTGGCACCGATCTCTCCGGGCCTGCGACGAGGGTCGTCCAGCTTGAGCGGACATCGCTTGCCGAAGCGTTGACCACCCCAGCGTTTTGGCTCCTCTCCGGAAGCTTCTTCGTCTGCGGCTACACTTCCACAGGTCTGGTGATGGTGCACTTCTATCCGCACGCGCTGGAGCATGGCTTCAGCGCGATGACCGCGTCCTATGCGTTGTCGGTGATGGGGGCCCTGAACATCTTCGGCACCATCGCCTCGGGTTGGATCTGCGACCGGTTTGGCAGGAAGGGGCCGCTGGCGGCCTACTACTTTGTGCGGGGACTCTCGCTGCTCTTGCTCCTCTGGGTCTGGAACATCCCGACGCTTCATCTCTTCGCGGCCATCTTCGGTCTCAATTACGTCTCGACCGTGCCTCCCACCTCAACCCTCACCGCCAACATCTTCGGGCGTTATTCGGCAGGCGAGCTCTACGGGTGGATCTTCGTCTCACACCAGATCGGCGCAGCGCTGGGCTCGTGGATCGGCGGGGTGAGCTACGACCTGACCGGAGGTTACACCCTGGCGTTTCTCTCCGCCGCGCTGCTCGCGTTCCTTGCCTCAGGCCTGGTCCTCGGGATCCAGGACGAGCCGAGGAAGAGCAGGCCAGCGGTCACGGCAGAGCCCGCGGTCAGCTATTGAGGGGACAGGATCCAGGCTTGTTGCTCTTTTGAAGGAAGCCATCTAGATTGATCTTGACAGCGGGCCTGTAGGACGTCTATTGTTTGAAAGGAGCGTCCAATGCGTCAGAAGATCGGAACCGCCTTAGACGGAGATCTCTTACAGCGAGCCAAGGTGCACGCTGCCCAGGAAGGTAAGGCGCTTAACGAGCTGTTAGAGGATGCGCTTAAGGTCTATCTTTCTCGACGTTCAGGGGCTTCGCCCAAGAGGGTAGTGGAAGAGAGCTGGGGAGTCGTTAAGATGACTCCGAAGGAGCTAAGGAAAGCACTTCAGGTCGAGATCTTTGAAACTTGAAGCGATCCCCGACGGAAGCTTCGTTTTCATCGACGCCAATATCTTTATTTATCACTTCACCGCTACTTCATTATCCTGCCGTGAATTCCTGACACGCTGCTCGTCCGGCATCCTCCATGGCATCACTTCCCTGCCGGTGCTTCTTGAGGTGGCCCATCGCCTTATGGTGATCGAGGCCCAACAAAAAGGGCTGGTTCGAGGACCCAATCCAGGGCAGAAGCTCTCACGCTCCCCAACACTGGTCAAAAAACTCCATCTCTACGAAGAGTGGACGCTCGCCATTCCTCGGATGGGTATCGAGGTAGCGGAAGTCACCTTTTCGGATTTTCTGATGAGCATGCGTATGAGACAGAAAACGGGCCTTCTCACCCTTGACGCCCTCATCCTTGCAGTCATGAACCGCATGAAGATCCCCAACCTGGCCTCGGCGGATCGAGGATTCTCCGGTATAGAAGGAGTTCGCCTCTTCAGTCCTCACGATACCTAAAAACCGTCAACCATTCCCAGCACACAAACTGAAAGGGCCGCGGAATTCCCGCCGCCCTTTTAATTTCGTGCGGCACCGATCTACGGGTCAAAGTGGAATGAGATTCCACCTCCGATGAGGTGAGCATTGATCGTGGTGCTCACTTTTTCTGTCGTTGGCGGGGGCGCGTCATCGCGGAATTTTACTTCGGCGGAGCCGTGGAGAAATCGGTACTCTGCGAAGATGTCCCAGTTCTTTGTGATGAGGAACCTCAATCCAGCTTTAACATCGACACCGAGAGAGGTATCGGTGTCACTCTGACCTGCAGGATCGGCGATAAATCCTTCCTTGTCCTTAATCTTTGTGATGAGGATGGCGGGACCAGCCCCCGCATAGAGCTGAGTGCGGCCGTTCTTGAACTCTGGACTAACAGAGAGACCGTACCGCCCCATGAAGTTGAACCGAAGGAGTGCTAGGTTCAGTTGAAATTCGAGTGGCAACTCCCCAAACAGGTGAGACGCTTTGGCGAGCGAGATCTCACGAGAAGAGGAGAAGCCACCCATGCGCAAGGTACGACGGATTCGAAGACAGGGGCAAGCAAT
>DATEAO010000510.1:0-4933 GCA_035288345.1 Candidatus Methylomirabilota bacterium
ATACCGTTCCCAATCCCCTTCTCCGAGATCTGCTCGCCCAACCACATGATGAGGGCCGTGCCTGCGGTGAGCGTGATGATCGTCAACAGCCTGAACCCCCAGCCGGGGGATGGGACGATGGCCACGCCTCCCGGGCTCCGCATCCCTTCGAGCCCGATCGCGATCCCCGCCGCCTGCACCGCGGAAAGCACGATCGTCCCATACCGGGTGTACTGGGTGATCTTCTTCCGCCCCGCCTCGCCTTCCTTCGCGAGCCGCTCCAGTGCCGGAATGACGACCGTGAGGAGCTGGAGGATGATGGACGCGGAGATGTACGGCATGATCCCCAGGGCAAACACAGTCAGGCGTCGAAGATTCCCGCCGGAAAAGAGATCGACCATTCCGAGCAGCGTGCTTGCGAACTGATCGAAAAACTGGGACAGCGCGTGGCCATCGATGCCCGGCGTCGGAACGTGAGCGCCGACCCGATACGCGGCGAGGAGACCGAAGGTGATCAGCAGGCGGCGCTTGAGCTCCGGGACCTTGAAGACGTTCTGAAAGTTTTGCAGTCCCTCGATCATGCCGTCAGCCCCGATCCGAAAACAAATTCGGCCCCGGAATTACAACAACGGCCACCCCTGCCTCGATCCGAACACCGGCGTGGGGCTGCCTCCACTCCTGACCATTTGCTGCGCGGCTCCAGACCGTTGTGGCTGCGATCATGCTCGGATCGGGGTCAGCACCTCGGCGCGTCCCCCCGACTGCTCAATCTTTGCTTTGGCACCCTCGCTGAAGGCGTGCGCCTTTACGGTCAACGCATGCTGGAGCGCCCCGTCTCCAAGAATCTTCACGAGAGACCGCTGTGACCGCTTGATGAGTCCGGCCTCGACAAGCTGGTCCACGTCGACGACACTTCCCGGGGGAAACACTGCCAGGTCACTGAGATTCACCACGGCGTATTCGCGCCGAAACGGGTTCTTGAAGCCCCGTTTCGGCGCGCGCCGATGGAGCGGCATCTGGCCGCCCTCAAAGCCGGGACGGACCCCTCCTCCTGATCGCGCCTTTTGCCCCTTGTGCCCCTTGGTCGCCGTTTTCCCATGACCGGAGCCAGGCCCGCGGCCCACACGCTTTCTCTTCTTCCGCGCGCCAGGGGCCGGATGGAGGTCGGTCAGCTTCATGATCCCTTGACCTCCTCAACTTTCACAAACGGCCCCACGGTCGCAAGCATCCCCCGGAGGCTTTCACTCTGCGGGTGAACGACACTCTGCCTGATCTTCCGCAGACCGAGGGCCTGCAGCGTTCTCACCTGCTTGGGAGATCGGCCAATGAGGCTTCGGATCAAGGTGATCTTACGCTTCCTCTCGGGCAACGGCCGCCTCCTCTTGTCCTTCCGCCGGAGCGCGCTTCCTCAAGCCGTGCATCGTCTGGAGCTTCCGGATCTTCTTCAGGGCGTCGATCGTGGCCTTCAGCACGTTGTGCGGATTGTTGGAGCCGAGTGTCTTGGTGAGGATGTCCTGTACGCCAGCCGCCTCAAGCACAGGGCGCACCGCGCCTCCTGCAATGACCCCGGTGCCCTGAGACGCGGGCTTCAGGAGGACTCTGCCTGACCCGTAGTGCCCGATGATCTCGCACGGGATCGTGGTGTCTTTCAGCGGGACATACATGAGATCCTTCTTCGCGTGCTCCACCGCTTTCCGGATTGCCTCTGGGACCTCGTGGGCTTTGCCGAGTCCGACGCCCACATGGCCCTTCCCGTCCCCCACGACAACCAATGCGGTAAACGAGAAGCGCCGGCCACCTTTCACGACCTTGGCCACGCGGTTGATCGCGACCACCCGGTCGGTCAGCTCCAGCACACTCGGATCAATCTTCTCTTCAGCCACCTGTGACTCCTTTATCCTGCGTGTTCGCCCAACCTCTGCACGTCAATTCGGGGGTTGGGGGGCCAGAGGCCCGGGGCTCGCGGACCCCTGACCCCTAGCCCCTGGCCCCGGACACCGTGAGATGCGACGCTTATCGCCACGGCTAAAATTTAAGTCCACTCGCGCGGGCCGCTTCAGCCAACGCTTTCACCCGCCCGTGGTACTTGTATCCGCCACGATCAAACACCACTTTTTCGATCCCCATCGCCTTGGCCTTTTGACCGACGAGCTCCCCGAGCAACTTTGCCGCCGCCATATTGCCCCCTGATTTCATCTTGGACCGGAAATCGGGAGACCGGCTCCCCAGTGCGAGGAGCGTGTTTCCCTGACTGTCGTCGATCAGCTGGACGTAGATGTGCTGCAAGCTTCGAAACACGGAGAGCCGCGGACGCTCGACCGCGCCGCGCACCACTTTCCTGATCCTCCGATGCCTGACCCTCCGCCCTTCCTCACGCAGTCTCATGATCTACCAGCAGGAGGGGCGAGTCCCAACCACTCCCCCTCCTGGACCTCCCCCACCTGGATTCATCAGTACGCGAGTCATTAGAATTCAAGCCCTATACGTTTCACACTTCACTCTTCACTCTTCACGTTACTTCGCTCCGGTCTTCCCGACCTTGCGGCGAATGGTCTCGTCCGCGTACTTGATTCCCTTCCCTTTGTACGGCTCCGGTGGACGAAGCGCGCGCACGTTCGCCGCGACCTGCCCGACCAACGCCTTGTCAGCCCCGCGAAGCGTGATCACGACCTGCCGGTCGACCTCGGCTTGAATCCCCTCGGGCAGCGGAAAGAGCACGGGATGGGAGTAGCCGAGCGCAAGCTGAAGGTTGCGCCCCTGCAGTTGGGCGCGGTAGCCGATTCCCACAATCTCAAGCTTCTTCTCAAAGCCAGCCGTCACTCCTTGAACCATGTTCGCCAGGAGTGAGCGCGTGAGCCCGTGTAACGCCCGCACGCTACGGTGGTCTCCTGTCCGTGAGACCATCAGTTGCGCGTCCGAATGCGACACCGTGAGGCTTTGGGGAGCCGTGTGCGCCAACTTGCCCTTCGGACCTTCAACCTTGACGGTCTGCCCCTCGATGGCCACCTTCACATTCGGCGGCACCTGAATTGGCTTCCTTCCTACCCGCGACATCGATCACCCCAGGATGTCGGATGACTGATGTCGGATGTCGGTTGGTCGAGCTTCTGACATCTGTGATCTGACATCGCTTCACCAGACATAGCAGAGGACTTCCCCGCCGACCTTCAGCTTGCGCGACGCCGTGTCGATCATCACACCCTTCGGAGTCGACAGAATGGCCACCCCCATTCCCGCCAGGATCGTCGGAATGTTGTCGTGAGAAACATAGACCCTTCGGCCAGGCTTGGACACACGGACCATTCCGGAAATCGCTTTCTCGTTGCCGCTCCCATACTTCAGGTAGATCCGAAGCCGGCCCTGCTTTCGATCCTCGATCACCCGGAAGTTCCTGATGAATCCTTCCGCCTTCAGGATCTCGGCGAGCCGAACCTTGAGCTTGGAGGCCGGGATATCCACCTTTTCGTGCTCAGCTGAGCTGGCATTCCGGATCCTAGTCAGCATGTCCGCGATCGGATCAGTCATCATAAGCGTTGGGCCTCAACATCGCTCTGTTTCGTCTACCTCCCAAGTTCTTCCTCCCTCCGAGTGAATTACCAACTGGCCTTGATCACGCCGGGCACTTCCCCCTTGAGCGCGAGCTCCCTGAAGCAGAGGCGACATAGGTTGAATTTTCTCAGATAGCCTCTCGGTCGGCCGCAGAGGCCGCAACGATGATACGCCCGCGCCTTGAACTTCGCAGGGCGCCGCGCCTTCATGATCAGCGACGTCTTTGCCATTATGTTCCCTCTCCCTTATTGTCGTCCTGTTCGAGCGCTGGTTTTGCCGGCGCAAGCTTCTGGGGAGAGAGGGGCGTCGAGGCGCCGTCCGAGGGTTTAAACGGCATTCCCAGGTGCGAGAGGAGCGCCTTCGCCTCCTCGTCGGTTCGGGCCGAGGTGACGACCACCACGTCCATTCCCCTCACCTTGTCAATCTTGTCATAGACGATCTCAGGGAAGATGAGCTGCTCCTTGAGCCCGAGCGCGTAGTTCCCACGCCCATCAAATGACTTGGCGGGAACCCCGCTGAAGTCACGAACGCGAGGCAGCGCCACATGAACCAACCGGTCAAAAAACTCGTACATGCGGGCCTTTCTCAGCGTGACTTTCGCGCCGATGCTCAACCCTTCCCGGAGCTTGAAGGCCGCGATCGACTTCTTGGCCTTGGTGATCACGGGTTTCTGGCCGGTGATCGCGGTCAAGTCCGCGACCGCGTTGTCGAGCAGTTTCACGTTCTCTTTGGCCTCCCCAAGTCCCATGTTGAGCACGATTTTTTCCAGTCGTGGAACCTTCCAAGGGTTCTTGTAGCCCCGCTCTTTCATCAGCGCTGGTATCACGACCTTTCGGTAGTGCTCCATCAGTCTCGGGCGGGTCGTCCCTGCGCTCTTCGCCCGCGCCGGTTTGGCTGCGGGCTCTGCCGGGGCTGGCTTGGCGCCGCCTTTGCCGGGCGCTTTCTGGGTCTGAGCTTTCCCCGCCGTCTTCTTTGTCTCTGCCATGTGATGTGACGTTACGTTCGATCGATCGTTTCTTGACAGCGCTTGCACACCCGAGCTTTCTTGCCATCGGCCAACTGCTGGACGCCCGTCCGGGTCGGACGATCACACTTCGGGCAAACGACCATCACGTTTGAGATGTGAAGCAGTCCCTCGCGCTCAATGATCCCGCCCTGCCGGAGCTTTTGGGTGGGCCGCTGATGTCGCTTGATCATGTTGACCTTCTCGACCACCACGCGTTGTCTCGCGGGAACAACGCGCAAGACTTTCCCGCGCTTTCCCCGCTCGCGGCCCGCGATCACGGCCACCGTATCTCCCCGCCTCACGCTCAACCCAGCCACGGTCTACTGCACCTCCGTGCGGGTCCAAATAACGAGCCAGACAAGGCCCGAGGGAGGAGGGACCCGGAGGCGTACGCGGTTG
>DATEAO010000511.1:0-3738 GCA_035288345.1 Candidatus Methylomirabilota bacterium
CCCTGCTCGTCGTCTCAGGCTTCGCTCTCTTCGCTGCAAGCGTCGTATTCTTCAAGATCTCTTGAGGGGTACTCAGTCCGCAGCCCAACCACTCGCTGCAGCGGACGGCGCTCTCGCGCCGCCGCTGAGCGTCCACGTTAGGGAGCTTAAACCGACACACACGTTGCCGTGACTGAACCCAAGATTGAACCCCACAGGATCGACAAGCCGATCAAGATGTTGGCAGTCTGGTTCGCGACCCTCGTTCTGATCGACGGGAGTTTTCTGTCCGCCGCCAAGTTCTTGACTGCTCCGGCGTGGGTGTCTCCCATGCTCGCCATCGCTGCCGTCGCGTTTGTGCCGATGTTCCTTTTGGCTGCCTTCCTCATGCAGACACGATTTCGAACCCACCTCCAAGAGAATAGGTACTATTCCGAGTGGTTAGAGAGGCAAAGGACCGTGTTCGTCGATTTTCGGGCTGAGAACGTCCTGAAGCCTGCAATGCCGGGCGCGACGAAAGCACTTCATGGGGGCGAGTTGCTGGAGCAACACCGTATCGAGAAATATGAGAGGCAACGTGGCCTCTTCTTGATTCATTCTTGGCGCCCCTCAGTGGAAACTGGACAAGTGGCCGACATCGTCGTCTGGCTTCATCAGCACGGAGAAGGTCCTGTCACTCACGGCGAGGTTGACAGAGTTGAATACCAATTGGGGCCAAAGTTCTTCGATGCTCCCGTTGTGAAGCGAAACGCGGGAGACAAATACAAACTTGAGATTTCAGCTTTTGGGCCGGCTCTCTGCATCGCTCGGGTGTATTTCAAGAATGACGGGGACCCTATCGAATTGGAACGCTACCTTGACTTCGAGGAAGCTCCCTAACTTCGGGATGGAGTGGACGTGGCCATGCTCTTCGTTCGAGAAAACCGGTGCAGGAAACTACGTAGCCTTCGGTCAAATCTGTACCGCTCCTCGAGGACTGGCCACGCCACTCATCCCGAGTGTTATCTGGATGATTCCCGAGGGTGTGGCGACACCCATTGCTAAACTGTACGTCATTGGCGTATAGTGATTTGTGCGCTTCGTTGAGACCCCGGTTTTCACACGGGAGGTTACGGAGCTCCTTTCCGATGACGAGTATCGGGGTCTGCAACTGGCGTTGCTCTTTCGGCCGGAGCAAGGGCCGCTCGTCCCGAAGAGCGGTGGATTGCGTAAGCTCCGGTGGAAGAGGAGTGGCGAGGGTAAACGTGGCGGGCTGCGGGTGATTTACTTCTGGGATAAAGCTGGAGACGCCATCTATATGCTGTTTGTCTATCCGAAGAGTGAGCAGGAGGATCTCACCCCGACACAGCTCAGGGTTCTAAGTAAGTTGGTGCGAGAGGAGCTGAAGTGAAGAAGAAGGATTTTGACAAGCTGGTAGCCAGCATCAAGCAAGCTGGGAAGATTAAGCGCGGGAAGCTGAAGCCAGCCCGCGTGTTCCATTTCAAGCCTGCCGACATCAAGGCAGTTCGTGAGAAGCTTGATGTTTCCCAATCCGAGTTTGCGTTAATGATTGGCGTAAGCCTTTCGACTCTTCAGAACTGGGAGCAAGGGCGAAGACAACCTGAGGGTCCAGCGCGAGCGTTGTTGAAGGTAGCCGCAGAAAATCCAGAAGCTGTGGCCGAAGCACTTAGCGCGTGAGTCGAACCGCAGGGCAACCGGATAACTCGCGGTTGGAGTGGACGTGGCCTTTCTCTTCGTCGAGCAGTTTGCCGTGTCTCAAGAAGCATTCGGTGACGCTGTGCTGGAGCCGTAGACTGGCCACGCCACTCAACCGCAGTGTTATACGCCTCAGGGACACGACTGCGCGATCGCGCTATAATTACACTGTAGGTATGTTCCAAGCGTGGGCGAGCTAGGCTTCTCGTGGGATCCGAAGAAAGCGCGGTCCAATGAAAGGAAGCACGGAGTCTCGTTCGAGGAAGCGCGGACTGTCTTTAGTGATGACTACGGTTTGCTGCTCGACGACTCGGAGCATTCGGAACGTGAGGCGCGATTTCTGTTGCTGGGTCTGAGTTCGTCGCTGCGGATTCTTGTCGTCTCGCATACGCTTCGCGACGCAGATACCATCCGGATCATTAGCGCGCGGGAAGCAAGCACGAGTGAGAATCGACAGTATCTCGAGAGACTAGAACAATGAAGAAAGAGTACGATTTTTCGAAAGCAAAGCGGAATCCTTATGCTGCGCGTCTGAAGAAACAGATCACCATCCGCTTGGACCGTCCAACGATTGACTACTTCAAGGGGCTAGCGGAGGAGATGGGCGTTCCATATCAGACGCTAATCAATCTGTACCTCCGGGACTGTGCGGCGAAGGAACGAAAGCTTTCGATGTCATGGAAAGCGTCTGCGTAAGCACGGCGTATACTTGCGGTTGCAGCGGACGTGGCCTCGTTTTTTTGGGTAGCATTGTGGCTGCCATGAGTGACGTCGCCTTCGGCAGCGCATTGCTGGTACCCGAGGCCGGCCACGCCGGGAATCGACCAGAGAGTGAGTTGGTTTGGGCGCTCAGGGCCAAGATTAGGGCTCAACCCCTTCTCTTTTGGTTAGGTATTATCGTATCTGTGGGGAGTGTGCGGCACTTGTCAAGAATGTTGTGTCTGCCTCGCCCCGCGGATCATTCCGTCTCGAATCGGGCCTGGAACATGGCGTTGAACTGGGCGAGTGCGGCGGTGACAGAAGCGGTGACGAACCGCCACCTGCCGGATTCGAGTGAGGGGACCGCAATACCCAGTTTGAGCTTCGCGGTTCGGAACGCCACTCATCGCCAGTCTTATCCGGACCACGAGCGTTCGGGGGGGAGAGCACGATGATGAGCAGATCGCTCTGCCGCCTGTTGGCGACCTCCATCCTGCTATCAACTCCCGCCCTCGTTCCACGCCATGGAAGCGCCGCTGAGCCGCCCGCCCTTCTCGTTAGCGCGTGGGTGGCTACAGCGGGTCCCTACGGCGAGGACTGGGATCTGACCATCAGACAGGACGGAGGAGCGGCTCTCCAAGTCCTCTACATGGGGAGTCCGTCCGGGACTCTCATGGCGCATGTTCGTCTGTCCGAGGACGCCATCACTCGCATCCGCGCGGCGCTCGCGTCTGAGCGCTTCTTCGACTTGGCCACGAAGCTGGCACCCAAAGCATCCCCGCTGCACATGCCTCATCTCAAGCTAGACATCTGGTCGGGAGAGGAACACCGTGTCGTCACGCTCTACGACCCTGGGCCGATCATGCAAGAGCCAGCCACGCAGCGCTTTCTCAAAGTGTGGGACGCAGTGTACTCTGGGTTTCCTCTCAGGCCCACTTGGGAGAAGGGCCGGATAACAACGAGATGACCCTCTAGAGAAGCGCTATGAAGATCTATCTATCTCCGTAACGCACAGGCTCAGGATGTGACTGTGAGCGATGAGTCCCTGACCATCGATCTCGTCGACGGTTGCAGCGGGAGTGTCCCGCTCGCACGGCACCCGCGGTTGACGCACGCCATGCCGACGGACAGAAAAACCTGGCTGCAGATCGGTCGGGGCGAAGGGATCCATTGGCTCGATCTCGATGAAGATATCAGTGTGGTCTTCGGAGTCAAGGAGTACTACCGCGACGAGTACTCGATTCAGGTGCAGGGACCTGGACCGCACGACGTCATCGCGTTCGAGCTCGACGCCAAGGCGGCCGGGAAGACGGTGGGAATCTCGCACTTCGGGTTTCGGCTGGTCGAGGCGGAGGATATCGACCA
>DATEAO010000512.1:0-2429 GCA_035288345.1 Candidatus Methylomirabilota bacterium
AGCGCCTCGCTTTCCGACCTGTGAGAGAAGAGGTTCAGCAGGAACGGGAGCGTCTCCTTCAGCTCGGGCCCGAGCCGCTCCACACCGGCCTTGATCTTCTCGCGCGCGTCCTCCGGCCTCTCCTGATCGCCGATCCCGAACAGGCGGCGAAGAATCTCAACCACCGGCGCGTACGAGACTCCTCGCTCATACGGAAGGCAGCGCCCCTCAAAGGCGACAGCCTGGTCGGAGAGAGACTGCCTGAACTCGTAGAGCAGCCGCGACTTCCCGACGCCGGCCTCGCCGATCAACACCACCGCCTGCCCACGACCGGCCAGGGCCTCCGCCCATCGGCTCTGGAGGAGCCCCATCTCCCACTGGCGACCCACAAGGCCGGTGAGGCCGCGCTCCAACGAGAGATCAAAGCGCGTCCGCCGCTCGCGCGCTCCGTCCACCCGAAAGACCGGGACCGGGTGAGCTTTGCCCTTTACTTCTCTCGCGCCGAGCGGTGTGCATTGAAGATACGGTCGGATCAGCTCATGCGTGGATTCGCTCACGAGAATACTGTCCGGATCGGCCAGGGTCTGGAGCCGAGACGCGAGATTGGTGGTGTCGCCGATTGCGGTGTAGTCCATCCTGAGGTTGTCCCCGATCCCACCAACCACGACTGGCCCCGTGTTGATCCCGATGCGGATGTGCAGCGGGGTGCCGCGGGCGGCCAGCTCCACGTTGAGCGTCCCAAGGCTCTCCCGGATCTCCAGCGCCGCGAAGGCCGCGCGGCTGGCATGGTCCTCATGGGCGATCGGGGCGCCGAAGAGCGCCATGAAGCCGTCGCCCAGAAACTGATTCACGCTCCCCTCGTAGCGATGGACTGCGGCGAGCGCCAGCTCGAAGAGGCGATTCAGAAGGTCGTGCATCCCCTCCGGGCCGATCCGCTCAGCCAGCGGGGTGGAGCCTTGAAGGTCGCAGAAGAGGACGGTCACCATCTTCCGCTCCCCTTCGAGCGCGCTCCGTAAGGTCAGGATCTTCTCGGCGAGATGCTTCGGCGTGTAGCTGGCCGGCGCCGCGTCTCTGAGCCCCTGGGCGCCGGCTTCCACAGGCGCAAGACTTTGGCCGCACTCCGAGCAGAACTTGCTCCCCGCCGGGTTCTTGTGGCCGCACTGACGACATGCTTGCTCCAAGCGAGCCCCGCACTCGCCGCAGAACTTCGCCTGGGGCGCGTTCTCGTGCTGGCAGGTCGGACAACGGGCCATGCTCAGCTTCCCCGACGGAGGCCGGACAGCGGAGATCGGAGTCCCATGGCCCTCACACTATCAAAGCGTGGCAAGGGTCGCAAGCGACCGGCCAGAGAGGTTCTAGGAGGTCAGAAGGGCCGGCTCGGCCTGGGCGGAACGGCAGGTCAGCGTCGAAGGTGACGTCGACGCCACGAATTCGTTCCAGTCCTTTGTAAAACCCGTGGCGCTGCATCCAGGCGATGTGCTCGTGGATCTGCTTCCGCCCCAGATGGAGCAGGTAGCGTCCAACCGTCCGCGCATCCGTGGAGTGCAGGCGCGCGCCGCGCAGGGCGGAAGTGACGATGTTTCTCGCCGAGTAGAACTGCTCGTAGGCCTTGAGCAGCTCCCGCTGCAGCGCGACCGGATTGATGCTCTTGGTTTGCATGAGGACAAAATTGCCCACCAGGTACTGCGCAACATGCCCCTCGAAACGGTCGATGACCTCTTCACATGTCCGCTGGTAGGCCGACACCACGTCCCGATACTCCTCGGGGTCGAGGCGCTCCGAGAGCGCTGTCGATTCAACCAGGTCACAGAACATCACCGTGAGCTGGCGGCGCTCCGCTTCAGACCCCTTACCTTTAGTAGTTGACCCAGCGCTCGATGCCATTGGTCCACCTCAGCGGTGTGTGCTGCTCGTCGACTCGAGTTTGAGTAGCCGGACAGAACCGCAACAGACGTTCAATTCTGGCTCTCCCGAGACTCCTAAAGCAGGACCACTGTCGGCCATGTCAGCGGCCTGCTGCCAAGGGAACAGTTCGATCTGCGAAGGGAAGCAGGAGCCCCGGCATGGGTCTCCTAGGTGAGGATTAAAGTAAGCCTGACAGAGGGAGATGCAAAGCGCTTTTTGCCGCGGACGCATCAAACACGCTGATCGAAGCCAGCGCAGCGGGGTCACGTCCAGGCACGTTTTGCGCCGACCCTGATCACCTCGCCTCGCCGAGCCAATGAGCCCAGCGGCAGCGTGATCTCAAGGATCAACTTGAGGAGTCCGCGAATCAGCGGCCGCTTCATGAGTCTCGCAAGCCTGATCCAGCCGCGGTCGCGAAGCATGTAGTCCACGCTCCTGAGATAGTAGCGAGGCTTTGCTTGATGCCAGCACCAAAGCACTGTGCCACCGGCGCGCTCCACCACACCGCCAAGAGTTCGCGGAGTGAACTGGGCGAGATGGCGGGG
>DATEAO010000513.1:0-2711 GCA_035288345.1 Candidatus Methylomirabilota bacterium
GGTCGGCCACAGCTTTCGCTTCTGGCGGCCCGCCAGGAGCGAGCCTGTGTTGCGCGAGCCGGCGATCGCCCTGTTGAAAACGGTGGGGCTGACCGATCGAGCCGGCATGCTTGCGGCCAACCTGGCTCATGGAGAACAGCGGCAGCTCGAGATCGCAATGGCCCTGGCCGCCAAGCCGCGAATGCTGCTGCTTGACGAGCCGATGGCCGGGATGGGGCTGGAAGAATCCCAGCGGATGATCCGATTCCTGCAGAGCCTGAAGAGGAAGCAGACGATCCTCCTGGTCGAGCACGACATGGACGCGGTCTTCGCGCTCGCGGACCGCATCTCCGTCATGGTGTACGGCAAGCTGATCGCGACCGGATCGCCTGAGGAGATCCGCGGCAACCCAGAGGTCAGGACGGCCTACCTGGGGGAGGACGTGGCGCGCTGATGTTGGTCGTCGAGTCGCTTGAGGCCTCGTACGGCGCCAGCCAGGTGCTCTTCGGTGTCTCGCTGAGAGTGGGGGCCGGCGAGGTCGTGACGCTCCTCGGGCGCAACGGCATGGGGAAGACCACAACGCTCCATTCGATCATGGGGATCGTCAAACCCAAAGCCGGGCGGATCCTTTTCGACGGGCGGCCGATCCACGGGTTGCCATCGTATCTGGTGGCTCAGGCCGGGCTGGGGCTCGTGCCCGAGGGACGCCAGATCTTTCCGAACCTCACGGTCCGAGAACACTTGATTGCGACAGCCTCCAACCGCGCTCGCAAAGCGGACCCCTGGACCATGGAGCGCGTGTTTGACCTCTTCCCTCAGCTTGGCGCGCGCCAAAAGAGCATGGGGAGCCAGCTCTCTGGAGGGGAGCAGCAGATGCTCGCCATCGGCCGCGCCCTCATGACCAACCCCCGCCTGCTCATCTTCGACGAGGCGACAGAGGGGCTGGCTCCGCTGATTCGGGCTGAGATCTGGCGCTGCCTCGAGCGCGTCAAGGCAAGCGGCCAAGCGATTCTGCTCGTTGACAAGCACGTGCAGACCCTGACCCGCGTGGCCAACACCCACTACATCCTCGAGAAAGGGCGCATCGTCTGGAGCGGCAGCTCGGATGAGCTCTCCGCGCGCGAGGAGATCCAGCACCGATATCTCGGCGTCTGACCGGTTCCAGGACTCGGACCATCTTCACCACGAGCAATTCCGCCTGGCCCATGCGCGCGGTTCATTTGGTGAGCGCCAGAATCGCCGCCTGGATCGGTTCGGTCCCAACGTCAGTTGGGCGAAAAACTTGACCCAAGTCTTTTCTTTTCGTTAGAGTGGCGTCAGTTCACTCTCACGGAGAGGAGCGTCATGCACGGCTTGCTCCCTCGCTTCGGTCTCGTTCCCGTCGCACTGCCGTTCGCCGCTGACGCCAGAGGGGGAGGCGCCCAGGCCGCGGCGCCTGATGCCATCCTGGTCGGCGGCACGATCTCGATGACGGGGCCGTTCGGGCCCGATGTCGCCCCGTTCAAGAAATTGATGGAGAGCTGGGCCGAGATGGTGAACGCCAAGGGCGGCATCTCCCTGAGAGGGTACGGGAAGACGCTGCCCCTCAAATTCATCATCTACGATGACGCCTCGAAGCCCGATGAGTCCGTGCGGCTCTACGAGAAGCTGGTCACGGAACACAAGGTCCACGCGCTCTTCGGTCCCTATTCCAGCTCGCTGACGGCCCAGGCCTCTACCGTGGGAGAGAAACATCAGATTCCGTTCATCGCCATCGAGGCGAACGCGTGGGCGCTCTATCAGCGCGGGTTCAAATGGCTGGTGGGAGTGTTGGACAGTGGTCTCAAGTGGTCGTATCACTACTTCGACCTGCTCAAGGCCGAAGGGAAGGCGAAAACCATCGCCTTTATCGTGGAGGACAGCCCGCACCCGAAGGAAGTGGCTGCAGGCTCGATCCCGAAAGCCAAAGAGACCGGGCTCCGCGTTGTCGCAGAAGAGCACTTGACCGCGTCCATGCAAGATTTCTCCCCGATCATTGATCGGATCAAGGCTCTAGACCCTGATATCGTCTACGTCTCAACGTATCCGCTCCGAGGGGGCGCCCTTCACAAACAAGCGGTCCAGCGGCGGCTGAGCCCTCGTGAATTCCACTACATCCACCATGGCTCCGCCTTCCGGGAGCCCGCGGGAATCAAGAACGTCAACTTTGTGACCGGTGAGAACTTCTGGATGCCCGGGGTCAAGGGCGGCCCCAATGTCCCAGAGTTTGAGGAGCTGCTGAAGAGAGCAGGGATCAAGGTTGAAGACCACATGGAGGCGCCGGCCCGTTTCCTGGGCTGCGAGATCTTTCGCGTGGCGCTGGAACGGGCCGGCACGTTGGATCCGGCGAAACTGATTGCCGCGCTGAGAGGGCTCGCCATTATCTCGATCAGCGGCTCCCTCAAGATCGATCCGGCGACGGGACAGGGAAGCCGGAGTCCCTATCCGACCCAGATCCAGGAGGGAAAGTACGTCACCCTCTGGCCGCCCGTGTACGCCACGGGCAAGCACATCTACCCCCGCCCGCAATAAATTCGCTCAGGGGAGTTCCTCACAGGGTGTTTAAAAAACACCCTGTGAGACTGCGTGTTCGCCCAACCTCCGCACGTTTCTGCCAGACTTTGGGTACGCCACAGTCGCGCCGTGGCGAGAAGCGAGCATCTTACTCGGGGGCCGGGGGCCAGGGGTCCGGGGCTTGCTAGATCAGCCTTTGC
>DATEAO010000514.1:0-2588 GCA_035288345.1 Candidatus Methylomirabilota bacterium
GTATGCCTCCACCGGGAACGTCAGGCGGCCGCCTCGTCCGAAATCGAAGTTGCGCTCGTACATCAGGACCCGCCGATCGGAGGATAAGGCAAGCCTCGCATCGTACTCCCCAAGGTCGGTGATCCTGAGCACGCCGGGTGCCGTGGGATTCTCCAAGCCGTATCCCTTCGGGAGTTCGTAGGCGACGGTGTCCTTCTCCGACCAGGCGTTCCGATATGCCAGCGGGTGCTTGCGTCCGCTGGCGGTGTAGCGCGGCGGATCGTTCCGATTGAAATACGCACACTGGAGCAACAGCCGCCGCCCGGTGCGTTGCGCGTAGCCGGGAATCTTCACACGGTAAGTGACCTCCAGAGCCTCCGTGCCGGGCACTCCATGGAACTTGATGTCGGCGACATCGGCGCCTCCAAAGCGGTTCTTGACGCTTTCGCGAACGGATTCCTCGCGCTCCGCCAGCGTTTGGCGCCGATACCGCAGTTTGCGGTCGTATGCAGAGTGTCCGGTGTAGGAGACCCGCACCTCGCCCTCGAGCGTTCCGTCCCCGCGCAGGCGGAATCTCCCCTCGCGGCGGGCCAAGGAGGCCTGGGGTGGAGCTACGGGTGTGACCACCAGCTGCGGCTGCTTGGGATCGCTGATCAGGGTCGCCTGCCCCTCTTCGTTCCATCGCAGCATGCCGAAAGGCAAGGGACTGGTCGGATCGCAGAACTTCCAGGTGTCGCCCACCTTCACCGCCACGCTGTAAGTGCGCAGGAAGTAGGTGTCCGTGAACTTCTCGTCGAAGGGTCCGAGGTCCCGTAGCGACCCGCGAGCCAGCCGGGCTTCGTAACCGAGCGCTTCGCTCAGAGCAATTAAGAGCAGCGTGATGTCGTAGCCGGTGCCGGCCTTCTGCTTCCAGGTGTCCAAGGTGTTCTTGTTCTCTTTGACTCGCTCGTGCCTGTCGGAGCTGGAGTCTTCTGATTCATAGAGCGTGTTCTTGAACTCCCTGGTCACGTAGTCGAACAGCTTCCGGAGCTTGCCCTCATCGTCTTCCGCGCTCTTGGCAACATCTGCTGCCGTCGACCGCATCTCGGCGTCGAGTTTGATGCTATCGCGGTAGCTCTGGCAGATCTTCTTGCCCACGCTCTGCCAGTACTTGGCCGGAGGCTCGTTGGTGTCAGGTGCGTAGTAGATCAGCATCCAGGGACGCACGGTGGCCTCGGCCGGCATGTCGGGCTCCTGCCTGAAGGCAGGTACGTCGGCCGCGGAGGTCATGAAGAAGCCATTGCGCTCCCTGGTGAACGGCGCGGACTTCAAACGCACGCTCCGACCGCGCATGCCATAGGGGAAGGCGGGATTGACGATCGGCTTGATGTGGTATCGCACAGTGTGGACTGGGATGTCGCGTTGGAACTGGAAAGAGAAGTAGTTGGTGATGCGGTCAGCGAGGGTTTCTCGCCAGCGATACTCGATGATCGACCCGATCTCGAGCCCCGGCATCGCGAAGGACTTGGCGTTCACCTTGATCCCGCCCGCTTTCACGAGAGTGTGGTCATACACGCTATCCTTCTTGAGCTCGACGATCGAGCCGTTGGGCCGAATCGTGCGACCGGCGATGTCGGAGATCGTCTGGTTGGTGATGTAGGGAATGTCCACGGTTCCTAGTCGGTCGCGTCCGCCCTCGGAGAAGATCTTGATGCGAATGTAATGCGAGAGTTCGGTTCGCACCCAGCCCCCCTCGACCTCGTGTCCCACCCGAACGTCCCAGAGGAGGGCCTCGGCGTCGGCTTCGGAGTCGATCTTGGGGAGATTCATGGCCAGTTCGGCCGAGTTCACCGGGGGCCAGTCATCGGCGCAAACGGTGACTGCCACGAGTGGCAGGAATGCCGCAAAGATGTTCTTCATAGAGCCCCCGGGTTGGCCCCGGTGGGCTGAGGCGGACGAGCTACTGGAAGCCAGCGCACGGTGGTGGCCCGCCAACTGTCAATGCCCTTAAGGCGCCTGACTAGTACGGGCGTCTTGGTCAGGGGACGAAGGCCACGGAGGGGCCACCGAGGGAGGTGATAAGAACTTCTGATCCGACTCAACGCTCTTGCGGCGAGCCTACGAGAGGACGGGCACCGGGACGCAGGAGCCCCGCGAGAGTCGCCTGCCCTCCTCGACATCTCCCTGCCTACGTTGGCGAAGACACTACCCCTCCGCGGGAGGAGGGTCAAGACCTGTTCGGTCGTGACGGGGCGACAAGGTCATCGCCGTCCTGCCGTACCTACCTCTCCTCAGCGCCGCGCGGGGCACGTTCGAGCGCTTCGCATCCTCGGCGGTTCGCCATACGAGAAGCCTTGAACGAAGCTCCACGGGCTTGTGCAGGCGGCGACCGAAAGACGAGATACTCGCGATGTTCGATGAGGTCTGCCGGATCGTCCTTCGCTGCAAGCAGTCTGTCTCATCCCTCAACCTGAATCATCTCGGCGCCGACGCACGCGGGTTGGAGACTGATCGAGCACGAAAGGGACAGAGGTAGGCATCAGTCTTGAGACGATCGGGGTCGCGCTGAAGCGGTTCGAGAGATCTATAGGCGTTTGCGTTTGCCTCTGCGAGCGGCGCGGCAGGCAGGG
>DATEAO010000515.1:0-6134 GCA_035288345.1 Candidatus Methylomirabilota bacterium
GGCCCGCACCTGCCATTGCCCCAGACTCTTGAAAGACGCCGTGATCACCAGCCCCAGTCGTTTTCCGGTCAAGACCAGAAAAACCCTGGGCCTCCTCCTCGACAAGTACTATCCCGCTTCTTCCCGGGGAGAGAAGGCGCGGGTGAGGGGACGAAAGAGGAGGGCCAAGCGTGGGTGAGCTCGTTGTTGTGGGTTCGGTCGCTCTTGATAGCGTGAAGACCCCTTTCGGCGCGGTGGAGGATGCGCTGGGCGGCTCGGCCACGTATTTTTCATACTCGGCTTCGTTCTTTACCAAGGTTCGCTTGGTCGCTGTGGTTGGCAAGGATTTCTCGCGCGATCATCTCAGTCGGCTGGAACAGCGAGGGGTGGACCTCAGCGGGCTGCAAATCTCCGAAGGCCAGACGTTTCGATGGGTGGGGGAGTACGGCTACGATCTCAACGAAGCCCACACGCTGGCCACCCATCTGAACGTCTTCGCGGATTTCAAGCCGGACCTGCCACAGCACTACCGCTCAGCGCCGCTGATCTTTCTCGCCAACATCGATCCCGTGCTGCAGCGTGAGGTGCTGCGCCAGATGAAGCGGCCGCATCTGGTTGCGCTGGACACCATGAACTTCTGGATCAATGGCAAGCGCGACGCGCTGCTCAGCGTGCTCGCCGAGGTGGACGCGCTCGTCATCAATGACGGCGAGGCGCGCATGCTCACCAAGGAGCCGAACCTGATCAAGGCGGCCCGGACGATCACGAGTTACGGCCCGAAGATCGTGGTCATCAAGCGAGGAGAGTACGGCGCGCTCATGATCTCGAACGGCCGCTTCTTTTTTACCCCGGCCTACCCGCTGGAATCGGTCTTCGATCCTACGGGAGCCGGCGACACGTTTGCCGGGGGCTTTATGGGGATGCTGGCGAAGTCGGAGTCGCTGGACGAGGCTGCGCTTCGCCGGGCCATCGTGTACGGCAGCGTAATGGCGTCGTTCACGGTCGAGGACTTCTCGCTGAACCGGCTGATGCGTCTCGAGCCCGAGGAGATCGAAGCGCGGGTCCAGATTTTCCGAGACCTCGTCCACTTCGAGATTTGATGATCCCTCTCCCCGTCGGGGAGAGGGTAGGGTGAGGGGTGGTGGGCTAATCGTGGGACGCGGGGGGGTCGGGTCGCCTCGCGGCGAGGAGGGAGGCGACTCGCTGTTGCAGCACTTCAGCATCAAAGGGTTTGCCGAGATAATCGTCTGCGCCGGAGCGGAACGCTTCGGCGGCGACGTGCGCGCTGTCGAAGGCAGTGAGAATCATGATCGGCGTGGAAGGAAGGGTGTGCCGAAGCTCCGCGAGAAACGTAGGGATCGTGGCAGTGTCTCCGAGGAGATAATCCAGAATGATCAGATCGGGTCGGATATCGCGGATCACCTGGCGCGCCTGCGGGGCGTCTTGAGCCCACATCACGTAGTGGGGCGGATCGAGCGTTACTTCAATAGCGTGAAAGATCGAACGGTCGTCATCGATGACCAGAATGCAAGCCATGCGCTGCGCGAGGAAAGAAGTGTCGCAATCACTTTTCCCTATTCCTTTCAATACTGTGTATCGGCGCGCGAAACCTGCGTATAACTCGAATCGTCGAGCAGCTTTGAGCGCTGCTTGGCGTCATTGGATGTTGTTTTCGCGCGGACGCCGAACGGAAATATTTTCAAATTAGGTTGAACGATGAACAGCGAGCTTCACCGAAAATATGAGCGCCTGTTGGAGGTGATCCGAGAATTGGGGAGCGCGATCGTCGCGTTCTCCGGCGGCGTGGACTCGACCTTCCTTGCCAAGGCGGCCAAGGACGCGATCGGCGCTCGCGCCCTCCTCGTGACCGCTGACTCGGAGAGCTATCCCTCGGAGGAGTTGGAGGAAGCGAAGCGCTTGGCGAGCTTCCTCGGAATGCGCCATCGCGTGATCGAAACCTTTGAGCTGAAGAATCCCAACTACACTGAAAACCCGCCCAACCGCTGCTACTTCTGCAAGGACGAGTTGTTCACCACACTCGAGCCCATCGCGGAGGAAGAGGGAATCGCGCATCTAATCTACGGCGCCAACATGGATGACCTGGGAGACCACCGCCCGGGGATGAAGGCAGCGCGTGAGAAGCGCGTGAAGGCGCCGCTGATCGATGCCGGGCTCTACAAAAGTGAGATCCGCGAGCTCTCCCGGGAATTTGGGCTCCCCACGTGGGACAAGCCGTCCTTTGCGTGCCTCTCCTCTCGATTCCCTTACGGCGATCCGATTACCGCGGAGAAGCTCCGTCAGGTCGAGCAGGCGGAATCACTGCTCCGCTCCCTCGGCTTTCGCCAGTTCCGCGTGCGTCATCACGACAAGATCGCCAGGCTCGAGATCGCTCGCGACGAGATGCCCCGTCTCTGGGAGGATGGCCGAACTGAGACCATCGCCGCGCGTTTGAAAGAGCTGGGCTACCTCTACATCACTCTTGACCTCCAAGGCTTCCGCAGCGGCAGTCTCAACGAAGGCCTGAAACTTCTTCAATAAAGAAAGGTCATCTCGGCGGTCATTTTTGCCGCTTGATACTCATCAGGAGTGTGGTATTGTAGGTGGTATCTTTGAGCTGGCCGCCAACGGCTCACCATGGCTCGATCAATCACTCAGCTTCGGGACTTGGTCCCTCCGACGCGCCTCAGATGGGGTGCCGTCGGGCCCTCACCGACATGGTGGAGCCTTGATGAAATTGCTGGACGGCTGGTCGAGATGTCGGGATCAGGGGCGACGGCCACGCTCACGCTGTCGTTCGGGCTGGTGCTGCAAGCACAGCAGCAGGGTGAGCCGACGGCGTGGATCACTCCAGTGGAGAGTTCCTTTTACCCTCCCGACGTGGCTGAGGGTGGGGTGGATCTCGATGCGCTTGTGGTCGTTCGCGTTCCAAGCGCCCACGCTGTGCCGCGCGCTGCGGACCGGCTCGTGCGCTCTGGCGGCTTTGGGCTCGTTGTGCTCGACCTCGGTGTGCACGCTAAGGTCCCAATACCGCTTCAGGCGCGTCTTGCCGGCCTGGCGAAGAAGCATCACACCGCACTCCTTTGCCTGACAGAGAAGCCAAGCCAAGCCCCATCGCTTGGATCCCTCGTTTCTCTCAGAGTTCAGGCTCACAGGACAAGGACCGCTGAGGGTCGGTTCACGTGCGGGCTACGTGTCTTGAAGGACAAGCGCCGAGGCCCAACCTTGACTCATGAAGAGGTCTGCCATGGACCGGCCGGCCTGTGCGGTAGTGGGTCAGTTTAGGCGCCGGTACTGAGTCAAGTTACGAGCCAGACGAGGCCCGAGGATTGTAGGGCGAGCTGCAGCCGAAGGCGAGGCGAGCAACTTGGGAGACAAGCGAAAGCGGCCAGCCCGAGGCGTACGTGGTTGTACGGTGAGGGCTGACGACGACCGAGAACGAAGTATGGCGAAGCAAATTGACCCAGTACGCCTGTGCTGAAGGCTGTTCACACAGAAAAGGTGGTGGTAAAATGCGCCGCTCAACGTAGCGTGCGGTCCTTCGCCGTCGGTTCCGTGTGGTAAAGGAGGGTCACCTTTGGCACAACCTCATGTGAACAGCCTCGTCCAGACAAGGCTGGACGGACCGAAACCCAATGTGCGCCGCGCTGGAAGGTGCAATAGGGTTGATCAACTCAATGTTATAGCGCGTAACAGGTACAAGAGGAGCGACAAATGAAAATCGCTTTGTTCGGTGCGATGGGGAATATCGGCCGCCGGATTGCTCAGGAGGCACTCACGCGTGGACACGAGGTGACAGCAGTCGCGCGTGACCCGTCGCGCGTGGACCTACCCCGAAACCGGCTGACAGTCGCGAAGGGAGACGTCCTCAACCCTGACAGCGTCGCGACAGCAGTCGCCGGGCACGATATCGTGATTAGTGCCGTCGGGCCAGGGCGAGACGGCGACCCGCAGATGATCGTCAAGGCGGCCCACTCCCTCATTGATGGGGTCAAGCGCGCCAAGGTGCGTCGCCTGATCGTCGTGGGCGGAGCCGGCAGCCTCGAGATTGCGTCCGGACGGCAACTGATAGACACGCCTGAGTTCCCTGCCGCGTGGAAGCCTGCTGCGGAAGCGCACCGGGCGGCCCTGGCGATCTATCGCGCGGCGGACCTCGACTGGACGTATCTCAGCCCCGCGGCGTTCATCCAGCCAGGGGAGCGCACCGGCAAATACCGGACAGGCACCGACCAGCTCGTCACTGATGAAAGGGGAGAGAGCCGGATTTCGATGGAAGACTACGCCATGGCGCTCCTCGATGAGGTCGAGCATCCCAAGTTCATACGTCAGCGGTTCACCGCAGCACACTGACTGTCTGCAGAAAACCAGGGTTCGGTGCAGTAAACGCGTTGAATGTTTCGAAAGGAGAATGCTATGACACGGATCGCTCTCACTCTTGCAGCGGCCATCTTTGGGCTCACAGTGCACTCGGCCTATGGGGCCGACGCGCAGCACCTGGAGATCAACAAGAAGAACGTGGTGGAGTTTTACGACAAAGCGATCAACCAGAAGGACTTCGAGGCCGCTTCGAAATACATGGGGCCGCGGTATGTCCAGCATAACCCCGTCGCAGCCGACGGCCACGAAGGGCTGAAGGGCTTTCTCCAGTTCCTGCGAGACAAATTTCCCAACTCGCGCAGTGAAATCAAGCGAGTGTTCGCCGATGGCGACCACGTGATCTTGCACGTCCATGCGATCCGGGAGCCCGGGACGCGCGGCAATGCCATCATCGATATTTTCAGACTCGAGAACGGCAAGATCGTTGAGCACTGGGATGTGATCCAGCCGATTCCGGAGAAGGCAGCGAATCCAAACGGCATGTTCTAGCCAGGCTGATGAAAAAGGCCCATCTGCAGCGTTGGCTCGGTTGTGCCTCCCTGCGGCGTACAGCCACGTACGCCTCAGTCATCCCAACCATCGCCGCCTTGCATCTGGACCTTTTTGATCAGCCTGATGAAAACTATGGGGACAGGCGCGAGCTGCTCGCGCCTGTCCCTTAAGAAGTTAATTTTTTTCGAGCAAGCACTCATCACATGTAGGCGTGTTCATGATTGCCCGGTGGGCGTGCGTTGACATTCCGGCGTTCCCGCTTCAGCTTCTGCTGAGACGGAATCCTGAATGGCGCGCGTATTCTGCGGCCGTGGTCGAAGAGGACAAACCGCAAGCGCCGATCCTCTGGGTGAATGAAAAGGCTCGGCAGTTCGGGATACTCCCGGGGCTTCGGTATGCGGCCGGCCTGTCTCTGACAGCAGATCTGAGAGCTGGCGTGGTCTCTGCTGCCGAGATCGAGAAAGAGGTGAAGTTGCTTGCAGAGCAGCTCATGCGCTTCACCCCTGAGGTCGAGCCGTGCTTCGAGGAGCCAGGGGTCTTCTGGCTCAACGCGGCCGGCCTCGATCGCCTCTACGCTTCACTCGACAAGTGGGCGCGTCTGATCGTCGCGGAACTCGAGCGAGCAGGTTTTCGCGCCACAGTTGTCGTGGGGTTCACGCGCTTCGGCAGCTATGCGATCGCTAGAGCCCGCCAAGGAGTCGTGATGATCGACAACCCTTCAAAGGAGCGTGAAAATGCGCGGCGAGTTCAGCTTGATCGCCTAAACATCGCCCCGGATTTCCGCGATACGCTCTTAAAACTTGGGGTGAGGAGTGTGGGCGCACTGCTCTCACTTCCGGCAGAAGGAATCCATGAGCGTTTCGGGCCGGAAGCCTATCGCCTCTATCGGATGGCTGCGGGTGATCTCTGGGCGCCGCTTCAGCCCCACCCGGCTGAGGAGCCTATTCGCCAGTCACTCGCATTCGATGATCCTGAGAGCGACGTGATGCGTCTGCTCTTTCTGGTAAAGCAACTTCTCCACCCGCTGCTTACAGCGCTCGCTGCCCGCGAAGAAGCGCTCGCCGAGCTTTCGCTTCGGCTTCTGCTCTATAAGAGAGACTGGGGTGAGGAGCGCATCCGCCCAGCAGCGCCCACGCTGAATGTGACTCAACTGATGGATCTGGTGCGCCTGCGGTTGGAAGCGGTCGAGCTGCCCGCGGGAGTAGTCCAGATTGAGCTGACCGCGCATGGGATACCGGCGACACGCGAGCAACTTCGATTCTTCGTTGAGCAGCCCCGGCGCGACCTCA